>CAIKWU010000210.1 GCA_903831155.1 uncultured Planctomycetaceae bacterium
CGCCACGGGTGCGGCTCAGCCGTACCCGCGGCTGCGCCAGTAGCCGGGACGTCGGCGCGCGTGCGCAACGGCCACCACGAGAATCCGCTCAGGCGACTGCTCTCGAAACACGAGCAGATACGGGAATCCCCGCACGCGGGCCCACCGGTAGGGGCCAATCAGATAAGCGAGGGATTCTGGCGACTGCTCGATTCGGATGATCGCGTCGCCGACTGCCGTTGTAAAACGCTTGCCCACGCCTGCGGATCTCGATGTGTACCAGTCTCTCGCGAGCCGATACTCACGGGCGGCAAGCCTGTGGAAAACAGCCGTCCCCGCCATCAGTGCTCGGCTTTGAGTTCAGCCCACGTCACTGCCCCTGCTGGATCGGCGTATCGGAGGTCGAGTTCCTCGAGCAGGGCGGCGTCTTCAGCCGGAAGGCCGATGGCGTGATCGGGTGTGGTTTCGAGGAGCCGCCCGATCAGGGCTACCCGCTCGTCTGCTGAAAGCTGCATTGCGGCATCGAAGAGTCGTTCAGCGCCAGGGCTCATCGCGGCGGTCCTCCATACATGTTGAGGGGCAGTGCGAGTATACGGGCGTACATTCTTTCGTCAAGGGTTTGCGTTGGGTTCACTGGGGATCGGGCGCCCTCGCGCGTGGTATTCTGCGGCGAGAAAAGCGGCTTGGCAGGCAGGCCGTGCAGCAGTTTTCTCGGCGATTCGAGCCGCGAAGCGCTGAGCCAGTCTGGCCGTAGAGGTATGGGCCGTCACCGGTGTCCGGCGGACGCCAGCCTTTCCCAGTGGTCGCAGGAGCGCGTCACGCCATGCCGATTCGGATCATCCACACCGCCGACAACCACATCGGTCTGCCGTTCAAGCAGTTTCTAGCCGAGGTGGCCAATCGCCTGATCGAGGAGCGATTTCTCGCCCTGGGCCGGCTCGTGACCGTCGCCAACGAGCGCAACGCCCACTTCTTCGTGGTCGCCGGCGACCTCTTCGACAGCACGCGGGTCAAGAAGGAAGACATCGACGCGGCGGCTGCCGTGCTGCGGGGTTTCGAGGGCGTGGCCGTGATCGTGGTGCCCGGCAACCACGACCACTACGCCAACTCCGAAACGGAGGTGTGGAAGCGGTTTCGTAAGGCGACTGAGGCCGATGCCCGCATCGACCTGCTCGTAGATCCAGCCGTGAAGTCGTACGATGTCGAGGGGCAGGCGGTGCACTTCTTCCCCTGTGCGTGTCCGTCGAAGACCGGTGCCGAGCCCACGATCGGGTGGGTCGCGGAGGCGGCGGGCCGGCACGCCACCGGCCTCAAGATTGGCATCGCCCACGGCAACGTGACTGGCCTGGGCCTCGATGCCGAGGGGCGGTATTTCAACATGGAGCCCGCCGCGCTCGAGGCGGCCGGGGTGGCGACCTGGCTGCTCGGCCACATCCACGTGCCGTTTCCGACGGTGGAGTCAGGCGAGCGGTCGCCGTATTTCATGGCCGGCACGCACACGCCCGACTCGCTCCGGTGTCGCCATGCAGGGTCGGCCTGGAGCATTGAGTGCGACGGCGACCGGGTGATGAGGTACGAGCGGCTTGCGCCCGGAGAGATCGCATTCCGCCGGCTCGAAAAGGAG
>CAIKWU010000211.1 GCA_903831155.1 uncultured Planctomycetaceae bacterium
CCCTTCACGCGGATGATCGGCGGCTGGTCGGCCTTGAGGTGCAGGTCGCTGCCGTTGAGCTTGACGAGCGCCTCGAAGAGGCGGTCGATCTCGTGCTTGTAGCCGTTGGTGCCGACGGGCTTGGCGACATCGGCGGTCGAAGGCTCGGTCGTGGACATGGCAGGCAGACTGGGGGAGGGGCGGGAACGCTAGCGGGCGGGGCGGACGGGGATTCCCCGGCTCTCGAAGAGAGCCTTGACCTCGCGGATCGTACACTGGCCGAAGTGGAAGATTCCAGCGGCCAGCACCGCGTCGGCCCCGCCGCGTTCCACGGCGTCGGCGAGGTGCTCGGGAGCGCCCGCACCGCCGCTGGCAACCACCGGGATGCCGACCGCCCGACTGACCGCCGCGGTGATCTCGAGGTCGTAGCCCTCGCGGGTGCCGTCGCGGTCCATGCAGGTGAGCACGATCTCACCGGCCCCGAGCCGTTCGACCTCGCGGGCCCAGGCCACGGCCTCGAGGCCCGTCGGCACACGACCGCCGTTGACGAACACCTCCCAGACCTCGCGGCCGTCCCGGATGACCCGCTTGGGGTCGATGTTGACCACCGTCGCGCAGCTGCCGAGCCGGTCGGCCACCGCCGTCACCAGTTCGGGCGTGCGGACCGCCGCCGAGTTGATGCTCACCTTCTCCGCGCCCGCCTGCACGAGCCGTGCGGCGTCGTCGAGCGTGCGGATGCCGCCGCCGACCGTGAACGGCATGAAGATGGTTTCCGACACGCGGCGGACGACGTCGAGCATGATGCCGCGGCCCTCATGGCTCGCGGTGATGTCGAGAAACACCAGCTCGTCGGCCCCCTCGGCCTCGTAGCGGGCCGCGACCGCGACGGGGTCGCCGGCATCGACGAGGTCGAGGAACCTGGTGCCCTTGACGACCCGCCCGCGATCGACGTCGAGGCAGGGGATGATTCGTTTGGCCAGCACCGCGGTCTCCTCGGGAATCAGCCAGGCCGCGCGATCCGCCCCTCGTCGGGGCTCGACGCGGTGGCATAGAGCCGCCGGGGAATGCGGCCGGCGAGGAAGGCGAGCCGGCCCGCGCGGCACGCGTCCCGCATGGCGGCGGCCATCCGCACCGGATCGCGGGCGTGGGCGATGGCCGTGTTGAGCAGCACGCCGTCGGCCCCGAGCTCCATCGCGACGGCCACGTCGCTGGCCGTGCCGACGCCCGCATCGACGATCACCGGATAGGACGGATCCCCATCCTTCAGATACTCGAGGCAGATCCGCAGGTTGTTGGCGTTGAGCACGCCCTGCCCCGAGCCGATCGGGCTGCCCGCCGGCATCACGCTCGCGGCCCCGAGCGCCTTCAGTCGCTTGGCGATCACCGGATCGTCGCTCGTGTAGACGAGCACCGTGAAGCCGTCGGCCACGAGCCGTTCCGTGGCCTCGAGCGTGCCGACGGGGTCGGGGAGCAGCGTCTTCGTGTCGCCGAGCACCTCGAGCTTCACCCACTCCGCCGTGGGCGAGCCCATGTCGCGGAGCAGTTCGCGGCCCAGCCGTGCCACCCGGACGGCGTCGTCGGCCGAGTAGCAGCCGGCCGTGTTGGGCAGCAGCGCGTAGCGGACGGCATCGATGTGTTCGAGGATGTTCTCGCCGGCCGCGTTCACCAGCCGCTCGCGGCGGACGGCGACCGTCACGCAGTCGGTGCCCGACACGTCGAGGCAGCGGGCCATTTCGCCATAGGTGGCGTACTTGCCGGTGCCCACGACGAGCCGGCTGGCGAGTGTGACGCCACCGACGACCAGGGGCGTGTCGGCCGTGTCGGACGCATCGAGGGCCATGGGTGTTGATGTCATGATCGGAACCCTCAGCCTCCACCCACGAACGTCACGATCTCGATCCGCTCGCCGCCGGCGAGCAGGCGGTCGGCGAGACCCGCCCGCGGCACCACCTCGCCGTCGACCTCCACCGCGATCGGCCGGCCGGCGAGGCCGAGCACGTCGACGAGGTCACGGACCGACGAGCCGGAGGCCGCCGACCGGGGAGAGCCGTTCACCGTCACCGTGACGTTCGTTGAGGCAAGGATGTCTTCCATGACTAGCGGACCTTCGCGCCGCCACCCCGCGGCCGCAGGATGTCGAGGGGAACGAGTTCCTGGACCGGCGGCACGGCGCCCGAAGCAGCCTGCTGGCTGCTCCAGGGGATACCGTAGGCCACCGTGACTCCGGTGGCGGCGTCGGTGACGTAGAGCGCGGTGGGGGCGAGCCGCGTGCCGGCCGGCCCGGCGAACGACGCCTGACCGGGCACGAGGAGGAATCTGGGGTTCTTGACCTTGCCGGGCTTGAACTCCAGATCCTTGAGGACGTTGTACCGGTAGCCGTTGGCGAACCGCGACGTAGTCTGGTTGATCACGCTGCCGGTGATGTCGCCGGTTTCAAAGTCGAGCACGAAGAACGCCTCGAGCCCCGCGTCGATCGGCGCGGTGCAGACCGCAAACGACTCCTGGGCAAGCGCGGTCACCGCCGCCACCCGGGTCATCGGCGACACCGCGGTGGCGAGCAGCAGGCCGCAGAGTCCGCAGCAGGCGGCACCCGCGACGAGGGCGGCGAGCGTCTGGCGACGGGCCGGGACCTGCGGTCGCGGCGAAGGGGCTGACGGGCGGACCATGGGGAACTCCTGGGATAGGGAAGGCGAATCAGGGCGCGGGGCCGCTATGGGGTCGCGGTCTCGGGCACAAGCGAAAGACGGAACTTGCCGATCGCATGCTGGCCGTCGGCATACTGCTGGTCGAGCGTGATCGTGACGGGAACGCCGGGGGGCACTGCCGAGTCGGGATGCACGGTGAACGTCGCCTCGTGCGACTTCCCGATGCCACCGGCGATCGCCCAGCCCGTGTCCGACGCCTCGTCGATCGCGGCCGCGGCGCCGTACCGGCTCTGCTCGAAGTCGGCCCGGGCGTCGGCAAACCGCACTGCGGCGGGTGCGCCGCCGCCCTCCGGCGGGCCGGCGAGCACCGCGAACGTGCTGAGCACGAAGTTGCCGTTGCCGGCGCGGCCCGGCCCCTTCTGCGGCAGCGCGTCGTCGGTGAGCACCTCGAGGCGGAAGGCCTTCGTCCTGACGCCGGCGGGCAGAACCGCCTTCAGGGTGTAGGTGTCCCTGGCAAGCGTCCCCGTCACGGTCACGGTGCCGTCGGCGGCGATCGAACCAGTCGCCCCAGCCATGCTTCTGAAGTCGGCGGGCACGATCACGACGGGCGCTGTCGCGCCGGAAGGTGGCGAGGCGGCCGGGCTGGGTTGCGGGGGCGGCGCGGGCGGGGGCGGCAGCAGCTTCGGCGCCGGGGTCGCCAGGAGCCGCGGCCCCGCGTGCGTGCCCACGAGGAGTGTTTTCGCGTCGGGTGCGAACGCGACGGTCCACACGCTCGCTCCCGCCTTGTCGGGGCCCTCCTGTTCGCCCCGGGCCGCAACGTCCCAGAGCTTCACGGCGCCGTCCATGCCGCCACTGACGATCCGCGAGCCGTCGGCGGAGAAGGCGAGCGACGTCACCCAATCCCTGTGGCCCGCGAGAGTGGCGAGCGGCTTCGCGTCGGTGGCGGACCAGAGCCTGATCGTCCGATCGGCGCCGCCGCTGGCGAGCGACGAGCCGTCCGGTGCGTAGGCCACCGCCCAGACGACGTCGCCGTGCCCATCCAGTTTCGCCCTCTCCGATCCGTCGGCGGCGTTCCAGAGCTTCACGACCCTGTCACCGCCGCCGCTGGCGAGCACCTGTCCATCCGGCGAGAACGCCAGACAGGTCGCCGCACCGGCGTGGGCGGCGGTCGCCCTCACCTCGGCGCCGGTCGCGGTGTCCCAGAGGACGACGGTTCCGTCCTCTCCGGCCGATGCCAGCCTCGTGCCGTCGGGCGAGAAGGCGACCGCCCGGGTCCACCCCTTGTGCTTCTTCAGGTCGTGCTTCGCCTGTCGGCTGGCGACGTCCCAGAGCCGCACGAGGCCGTCGTAGCCGGCGGTGGCCAGCGTCGTGCCGTCGGGTGAGAGCCGGGCCGCCCAGACCGACGTCGGGTGGCCCGCGAACTCGCCGATCCGGGAGCCGTCCGTGACCTTCCACGCCACCACGTCGCCGGGCCGGTAGAGCAGGCTGTCGCCCCCGGCGGTGACCAGCGTCTGGCCGTCGCGGGAATAGTCGGCGGCGATGACCCACCGTCGGAAGTCCGAAAGCGCGGCGGCAGCGACGGGCTGGCTGTCGACCGGCTCGGCCGCCGCCAGGGCCGCGGTCGCCAGCAGCAGTGCGAACGCGGAGAACTCGTGCCGGAAGGTCATTCCGTTTCGACCTCGGAGCGGGAGTGAGAAGGTTCCGTCGGCACGAGTATAGTTGCCGACGAACCGCCGATTCCATTGCCGTCGCCGCCTTCCGCGGTCGTGCCCTCGCCGGCTCGCCTGCGTTCCTCCCCGGGGGTCTTCCGCACCATGCCCGCTTCGCCCGCATCCTCTCGCCGTTCCACCACGAAGAGGACGGCCGTGCTCGTCGCCAGCGGCGACCTTCGCGAGGAGGCCAATCGCGTCTGCTGGCCGGCGCAGCAGGCGATGGAGAAGGCGCTGACGGCCGCGTTCGCGCGGGCCGGCTGGTCGCTGGAGCGGGGGCATGCGGTGTCGCGAAGCCGGGGCCACGGCTTCATCGCGAGCTGCCGCGAGGGGCTCGACGTGTTCGCAGGGATCGACCCCGACGCGCCGCTCGTGGTGGCCGAGGCCGTCTGGCAGTATTCCAACCACGTGCTGCCGGGGCTCACGACCCACCGGGGTCCGATCCTCACCGCCGCCAACTGGTCGGGCCAGTGGCCGGGCCTCGTGGGGATGCTCAACCTCAACGGGTCGTTGACGAAGTCGGGCGTGCCCTACTCGACGATCTGGGCCGACGACTTCGCGAGCCCGAGTTTCGAGCGTCACCTCAAGGCCTGGCTCGACACGCGGACGATCCATCACGACACGAGCCACGTCGTGCCGTTCGACGAGGTTCGCATGCCCCGTGACCTCGCCAAGCGGGCGGAGGGGCTGGCCGATGAGTTCCGCACGAAGAAGGCCCTGATGGGCGTGTTCGACGAGGGCTGCATGGGGATGGAGAACGCGATCATTCCCGACCGCCTCCTGCACGCCACCGGCGTCTTCAAGGAGCGGCTCAGCCAGAGCGCCCTCTACCACGAGACGATGCGGACGAGCGAGGCGGAGGCCCGCGAGGTGTTCCGCTGGCTGGAGAAGGCGGGCATGCGGTTCCACTTCGGTCGCGACGAGGCGAGCGACCTGACGCGGCAGCAGGTGCTGCTCCAGTGCCGGATGTACGTGGCCGCCCTGCGGATCGCCGACCGCTACGGCTGCGACACGATCGGCATCCAGTACCAGCAGGGCCTCAAGGACCTGCTGCCGGCCAGCGACCTGGTGGAGGGCATGCTCAACGACTCGAAGCGGCCGCCGGTGAAGGCGGAGGGCTCCTCGCGCGTCCTCTACAAGGGCAGGCCGCTCGTCCATTTCAACGAGGTGGACGAGTGCGCCGGGCTCGACGGTCTGCTCACCGAGCGGGTGCATGCGGCGCTGGGAGAGCCGGTCGAAAACACGCTGCACGACATCCGCTGGGGCGACTGGGACCAGTCGCGATCCACGGATCACTGGGTGTGGGTGTTCGAGATCTCGGGCGGCGCCCCGCCGGCCCACTTCGTGAAGGGCTGGAAGGGTGCCGAGGGGTTCCGGCAGCCGGCGATGTATTTCCGGCTGGGCGGCAGCACGCTCGCCGGCGTGAGCCGGCCGGGCGAGATCGTCTGGAGCCGGATCTGGGTCGACGGGAGCGGACCGCGGGAGAAGCTCTGCATGGACATCGGCCGCGCGGAGGTGGTGCCGCTGCCGGCCGAAGAGACCCGCCGCCGGCTCGACTCGACCACGAAGGAGTGGCCGATCATGCACGCCGTCACCTATGGTGTCTCCCGCGACCAGATGATGGCCCGGCACAAGGCCAACCACGTCCACGTGGCCTACGCCAGGGACGCGGCCGGGGCCGACCAGGCGGCGCTCCTCAAGGCGGCGGTGGCGCGGAACCTCGGCATCGAGGTGTCGTTCTGCGGCACCCGCGGCCACGGGGCGACGTCGGCGGTTCGCTGGGACGCGTGAGGATCACGAGGCACGAGGCAACGACGCAGATGAACAAGCAGGGCTACCTCGGGATCGACATCGGCACGCAGGGCCTGTCGGTGATCTTCACCGACGAGGCGATGCGGATCCTGGCGACCGGCGCCGGAGACTACGCGATGGTGCCGGGGCTGCCGGCGGAGTGCCAGGAGCAGCGGCCGGCCGACTGGGAGCAGGCGCTCGCCGCGGCGATGCTCGGCCTGCGGCGGAGCCTCGCCGCCATGGGCGTCGAGCCCGAGGTCCGCGCGATCGGCATCTCCGGGCAGATGCACGGCGAGGTGCTCGTCGACTCGGCCGGCGTGACGCTCGCACCGGCGCGGCTCTGGTGCGACGGCCGTAACGAGGCCGAGGGGCACGAACTGACCGAAGCCCTGCACACGAAGGTGCCCAAGCGGATGACGGCCGCCCGCTGGCTGTGGACGATCCGCAACCAGCCCGAGAAGGCGGCGCGGACGAGCCGGATCACCACGCCGGCCGGCTGGATCGCCCACGTGCTCACCGGCGGCTTCGCCCTCGGCATCGGCGACGCGGCGGGGATGTTCCCGATCGACCAGGCGACGCTCGATTACGACGCGAAACGGCTCGCCGACTTCGACGCCCTCGTGGCCCGCACCTGCAGGGCCGCGACCGTGAAGCCGCTCCGCGACCTGCTGCCGGAGGTGCGCCGGGCCGGCGACGACGGCGGCGTGCTCGGTGGCCGCGGGGCGTCACTCCTCGGCCTGCCCCAGGGAATCCCGGTCGCGGCCGCGGAGGGTGACCAGCCGTCGGCCCTCGCCGGCTCGCTGATCGCCGCCGCCGGCACCGTGGCGATGAGCTTCGGCACGAGCGTGGTCGCCAACGCCGTGGGCGACCGGGCGTTCAAGGGAGTCGATCGGGCGATCGACCACTTCTGCGCCCCCGACGGCAAGCCGATCAACATGGTCTGGCTGCGGAACGGCACCACGGCGATGAACATGATCGTGGAGCTGTTCGGCAGGGCGGCTGGCAGCGACCGCGGCGGTGCGTTCGCGGCGGTGATCCCGCAGATGCTCGCCGCGCCCGACGACTGCGGCGGCCTCCAGGCGCTCTCCTTCATGGACGACGAACCCGGGGCCGGCGTCTCCCGCGGCGGCACGTCGCTGGTGATCGGCCTCAACGACACGAGCGCCACGCCGGGCAATGTCGCCAAGGCGATGCTCCTGGCGACGATCTTCAATCTCCGCCTCGGCAGCGAGGGCCTCGACGCCCAGAACTTTCCCCGCAAGGAGATCGTGCTCTCGGGAGGCATCACGAAGACGCCCGAACTCGGCCAACTCGTCGCCGACGCGTTTCACGTGCCGGTGGTGATCCTGGCGGGGGCCACCGAAGGCACGGCCTGGGGCGCGGCGCTGATGGCGAAATACCGTGACGGGCGACTGGCCGGGAAGGGGATCGACTGGCAGTCGTTCCTCGCGGGCCATGCGACCGACGGTGCGCGGCGGTTCGAGCCACGGCCGTCCGCGGCCGCCACCTTCGACCGGATGTATGCCCGGCACAAAAAGCTCGTGGCCTTGCACGGCCATCTCGACTCGGCCGTCCACGCCGGCTGACGTGTTACAACTCGGGTATGTCGTCGATCAAACGTGCCGCCGAGGCCGCCACCCCCGCCGAGCGAAAACCGCTCGCCGTCTGGCTCGCGGGCTCCATCCGCTTCGATGCGTACGCGGCACTGGCCGAACGCCTCGCGGGCGAGGTGGCCGATCCACGGGGCCGCGATCCCACGCTCGTGCTCTGCGAGTTGGAACCCTGCATCACGATCGGTCGGGCCGGATCACGGGCCGACGTCCGGCTCTCCGAAGATGACCTGAAGGACCGGCGGCTCGCCCTCCGGTTCACCGGTCGCGGCGGGGGCGCCGTGCTCCACGGGCCGGGGCAGGTCGTCGCGGCGATGTTCGCGAGGCTCGAGGACCTGGGGTTGCCGCCGTTCGACGTGGGGGGCTTCGTCGACCGCTTCGTGCGGGGGCTCGCCGCCGCCATCGCCACCGTCCGCTGCGGCAGCGGCGTGAGCGTGCCCGGGTTGCACGGCGTGGCGGGCCGCTCCGGCATGCTGGCGTCCGTGGGGCTCGCGGTGCGGCGGGGCGTGGTCTGCCACGGCGCCTTCGTGAACGTCTGCCCGGCGCTCGACGTCTGCCACCGGATCGATACCATTCCGTCGAGAACGATGCCGGGCGGCCTGGAGGTGGCGGGCACGATGGGTTCGATCGAGGCCGACGTGCAGCGGCGGGTGCGACTGCAGGACGTGCGGACGGCCCTCGTGCAGTCGCTCGCCGACGCCTTCGACGTGCCGCGGACGCACGTCAACTCAGGCTTTCCGATCCGCATCCAGACGCCCCCCAGCCAGCCGGAGGTCGTGAGCCGTGTCGGGTGAATCCTCCTCGTCCGCCGCGGCCGTCGTGCTCCCGATCCTCTCGGGGGCCGAGCCCGCCCCGCCGCAGGCGTCGCGACGGCTCCCACCATGGCTGAGGCAGAACCTCGCCCCCGGCGGAGGCCACGCCGAAACGGCGCACCTGATCGCGGAACTGAAGCTGGAGACGGTCTGCTCCTCGGCGAAGTGCCCCAACCGGCTCGAGTGCTGGTCGCAGCGGACCGCCACGTTCATGATCCTCGGCAACGTCTGCACGCGGCCGTGCGGCTTCTGCTCGGTGCCGAAGGGGAAGACCGAGGAACTCGAGAGCGATGAGCCCGAACGGGTGGCCGAGGCGGCGCGGCGGCTCGAACTCAGGCACGTCGTGATCACGAGCGTGACCCGCGACGACCTGCCCGATGGCGGCGCCGACCACTTCCGGCGGACCGTGGATGCGGTCCGAGCGGCGACCGGCGCGACGATCGAGGTGCTCGTGCCCGACTTCATCGGCAAGGCCGGGGCCCTCGAGCGGCTGATGGAGTCGCGGCCGGACGTCTTCAACCACAACACCGAGACCGTGCCCCGCCTCTATCGCACCGTCCGCGGCCGCAAGAGCGTCTATGCGTGGACGCTCCGGCTGCTCGCCGAGGCCAGGCGGCTCATGCCCGACGTGAAGACGAAGACGGGCCTGATGCTCGGGCTCGGCGAGACTCGGGACGAGCTGCTCGACGTGTTCGCCGACCTGCTCGACCATGGCGTCGATTACCTCACGCTCGGTCAGTATCTCCAGCCGTCGCTCGACGCGCTCCCGGTGGAGCGGTATCTGCCTCCCGGGGAGTTCGAGGAACTCGGCCGGCTCGCCCGCAGCATGGGGTTCCGCAAGGTGGCCAGCGGTCCGCTCGTGAGGTCGAGCTACCACGCCCGCGAGATGGCCGAGGACGGCCGCGTGGCCTGACGCGGGCACGCGGACTGGCCGCACGATAGACTGCCGGTGACGAGTGCGGGAATGATCGACTCACGGGTACCGGGTGACGGAGGGGAGGCGATGTCCGCAGTGGCGAGGGTGTGCGTCGTCGTCATGGCATGGGCCGCGGCTGCCGCGGCGGTGGCCGGGGAGCCTGCCAATGCGGGGCGGCCGCAGGCGCGGCAGATGGATCAGCCGGCGGAGCGGGCGGCCGACCCGGCGGGTCGAGACGGTGCGAAGCCGCCGGCGTACCTCGGGATCGTCACCGGCCCGGTGAGCGAGGAGCTTCGCGAGCACGCCGACCTCCCGGAGCGGGGAGGGCTCGTGATCACGCGGGTCGAACCGGCGAGCCCGGCGGCGAAGGCGGGGCTCAAGGCGAAGGACATCCTTCTCGAAGTGGACGGGCTCGAGGTGACCAGCCCGCTCGACCTGGCCGACATGATCGAGGCGGCCGGACCGGGCGCGCGCGTCACGCTCGACATCGTCCGCCGCGGCAAGCCCCAGGAGGTCGCGGTCGTGCTCGGCAGCCGGCGGGCGGCTGCCGGCGTCGATGGCCGGCCCGCCGATGCGGCGGCGGGCGGACTGATGCCCGGCGCCGCGGCACGGCCCGGTCTCGGCATGCCCCCGACGGCGGAGAATCTGCTCGCGCAGGCGCTGGCGATGGCCGATGAGAACGTCGCGGGAGGCGGCCAGGGCAGCAGCATCCAGGTGCAGACGTCGACCATCGGCGGGGTCCGCGAGAGCCGCGCCGTGTCGCGCGACCGCGAGGGCACGATTGAGATCGCCGTCCGCGGCGGCCGCAAGACCGTCGCGATCTTCGGGCCGGATGGCACCGAGATCCACGAGGGCCCGCTCGACGACGCCGAGGATTTCGAGGCGGTGCCCGAGGCATGGCGCGACAGCGTCCGCACGCTCGATGATCGCGTGTCTGGCACGGAGGACAGGCAGCCGGTGCCGCCCGGGGGCGTCTGACGACGCGGGCGTCAGGCGGCGTCGTCGCCCCCCTCGAGCCCATGCTCGAGGAGCTTCTTCCGCAGGGTGTTGCGGTTGATGCCGAGACGGGCCGCGGCCTTGAGCTGGACTCCGTCGCAGGCCGCCAGCATCTGGGCGATCAGCTCCCGCTCCACGCGACTGACGATGCGGCCGAAGAGGTTGTCGTCGCCGGGGCCGGCGGTGGTCATGCCCTGCTCGACGAGATCGCGGGCGAGGCTGTCGAGGTCGCCGCCCCTGCCGGGCATGGGAACGGCGGCGCGGTCGCCGCGAAGCGCCGGGGGCAGGAGATCGGCCGTGAGCTCGTCCCCGTCGGCCATCACCACGCAGCGCTCGACCACGTTCTGGAGCTCGCGAACGTTGCCGGGCCAGTGATACTTCGCCATCGCGTCGGCGGCGTCCTTCTGGATTCGCGTGACGTGGCGGTCGTTCTCGACGTTGTAGTGGTCGAGGAAGTGCCGGACGAGCAGCGGGATGTCGTCGCGTCGCGCCCGCAAGGGCGGCAGCACGATCGGCACCACGTTGAGCCGATAGTAGAGGTCTTCGCGGAACGTCTCCCGGGCGACCTCGTCGAGCAGGTCGCGGTTGCTGGCGGCGATCACCCGCGTGTCGACGCGGACGGTCTCGGTGTCGCCCACCCGCTCGAACTCCCGCTCCTGCAGCACGCGGAGCAGCTTGACCTGGAGCTTCGGCGTGGTGGAGTTGATCTCGTCGAGGAAGATGGTGCCGGTGTGGGCGGCCTCGAAGCGGCCCGCGCGATTCGAGACGGCGCCGGTGAAGGCGCCGCGGACGTGCCCGAAGAGTTCGCTCTCCAGGAGGCTCTCCGAGAGGGCGCCGCAGTTCACGCGGACGAAGGGGCCGGTGCCGCGGGGTGAGAGCTCGTGGATCGCCCGGGCGATCAGCTCCTTGCCGGTGCCGGTTTCCCCGAGGAGCAGCACCGAGGCGTTGGTCGCCGCCACCCGCCGGGTGGTCGCGTAGACCTCGAGCATCGCGGGACTCGACCCGATCAGGCCGGCGATCGGCGACCGCGCCGCAAGGTCAGGGGGTTGATCGGGGGAGCGGAGCATTACGGGGAACCGGGCGGTGAACGCTGCCCGCCGACTCGAGCACGTCGAGCACGCCGTCGGGGGATTCCGACGACGGCCGCTCGGGATTGTACCTCGCCGCGACCGATCGGACGTGGCCGCAGTCGAGCAGGAGCCCATAGCCCTCGACGCTGGCCGCGAAGGCGTTGACGGCGTTCTTCCGCAGGTTCTCGGGCAGGTCGGGTCGCTCCGCCTCGGCGGCCAGGGCCGCCTGCGCCTCCGGTCGGCCCAGCCCGCCGAGGAGCCTGACCGCGGGATCGTAGAGCTCGGTCACCGAGAGTGCGTCGAGGGCGGACGCTGTCGCGGGCCGCACGTCCCAGCCGCGCGTCGACATGTCGGCGAGCAGCCGCAGCGCCTCGTGGGCCCGTCCGAGCCGTGCCATCCGCGTGGCCGACCTCGTGGCCGGATCGACGGCCCCGGGCCCGGACGCCTGCGCGATCGCGTCGGGGAACCGCGCCGGCATGGTGACCCTGCCCGAGCGCTCATCGACCACCGGCACGAAGAAACTGTCGAGCCGATCGACGAGCGCCACGCCGTGGAGGTCCGAGAACCGCTGGATCAGCCGGGAGAGAAACCGGCCCCGGCCGTCGTCGTCGAGCGGGTCGACCACGACGAGCACCGTCGGCAGGCCTCCCACCGGCTGCTGCTGGAGGAACTGCGTCGTCTCGAAGGCGGAGGGCGTGGCGATCCGTGCGGCGATCATCACGAGCACCGTGTCGACGCTGGCCCGGGCGGCGAACACCGCCTCGCGGCCGGTCGAGACGCGGACCGGCTCGTAGTCGAACCGCGAGACGCCCGTGGCCAGCGAATCGACGACTGCGGAGTCGGGATGGCCGACCACGGCCCGGTCGACGCCGCGGGCGGTCGAGGCGTGGACGAGCACGTCGAGCACGCGGCTCGCGCCGGCGAAGGGGGGTGAGCCTGCCGCGAGCGCCAGCGTGCGGGCGGCCGCGAACTGCACCGCCGGGTCGGGCACCTCGAGCGCGCGGACGAGCGCCTTGCGGACACCGGGCACCAGCGGCGCGGAGGCCCTGCCGCCCTGGGCGGGGGCGAAGGCGGCCGCCACGCCGGCCGCCGCCTCCCACATCCCGTGCGTGACCGCCATGTCGAGCACGTCCGCCGCCCGCTCGGCCGAGAAGCCGTCCGGTCCGGTGATCGCCTTTCGCAGGTCGGCTGGCGGGATGCCCAAGGGATCGCCGCGGTCCACGAGCATTCGTTCGAGTGTCGCCAGGAGCACGAGTTCGACGCTGCGGGGATCGCGCGGCCCGAGGGCGGCGAGGTCCCGGGCGACGTGGGCCGCCTCCATGGCCCGGGCCCACCTCGGCGACATCGGCACGCGACGGAACCGCCGCTCCCGGTCGTCCCACACGATCCGCTCCACCACGCCCGTCACGCTGCCGCCGAAGGCGTCGGCGGCCTTCGCAGCCTCGCGGATCGGCTCGAGCGAGAGGCAGTCGGGGCCCGGCAGCCCCTCCGGCGAGAGGATGCGGTCGAGCCGATCGGTGAGCAGACGTTCGGCGGTGTCGCGATCGGGCACGGCGGAAAAAGGCCGGTCGGTGCCGGCCCGTCGCGCCGCGCGGCGCTCGAGCACCTCGCGTGCGGTGGTGGCTGCCGCGGCCGGCACGTCCTCGACCAGTGCGGGGGCGACCAGGAACGCGTCGATGTCCGACGCGCCGCTGGCGTCGAGCGCCTCGATGATGCCGGGCCAGTGCTCCACGTCGCCGGAGCCGAGCCACGACATGAGGGGCTCGCGGGCGTCGTCGCCGAGCATCGCCACGATCTGGCGGGCGGCATCGCGTGGGCCGGCCTCGGCGGGATCCGTCGACTGCAGGAGCGGCACGAGGATGGCGAGGCTGTCGATGTGCCCGGCGACGAGCCGCTCCGTGGCTGCCTGCCGGTCGGCAGCGCGGGGGCTATCGAGCGCCGCCGCGGCCTCGGCCAGTCGGGCGGGATCCCGCCGCCGCTCCCGCGCCGCGCTGCGGATCGCCCGGATGACCGGAGCGACGGTCGGATCGTCGGCCCCGAGCGCCCGCTCCACGCGACCGAGCCCCTCGGCGTCGGGCGAGTCGCCGAGATCGGCGAGCATGTCGCCGCGCCGGTCACCGGCCTCGTCGAGCACCGTCGCGAGCCTGCGAAACCACTCGAGCGCCACGGCGGTGGCGCCGATGTCAGCCGCACGCACCGTGGCCTCGAGCAGCTCGGCCGGCGTCGTTCTCGGCGCGGAGGCCAGCGAATCGACCACGGCCCGCTGCAGCGGGTCGAGCGGCGGCTCGTCCGACTGCACGCGGGCCGCGGCCACGGCGAGCACGGCGCAGCCGCAGGCTCGGATGAAGCGGCCACGTCGGCCACGCGGAACGGGCCGCAGACTTCCTGCCATGACGACTGCCGATGCGGGCTACGGCGTGGCCGCGGCTCCCAGCCGCTGTCGCCAGCCGGCAATCTGTTCGGCCACCGACGCCGGCGACGTGGAGCCGAAGCTCGCCATCCGCTCAACTGCCCGGGAGGCCCCCAAGGCGCCACGCAGGGGGGCGTTCCAGCCGGCGTATTCCCGAGAAAACTCCTCGTCGGCAAGGTCCGCCAGGGCCACTCCCCGGGTCATCGCCAGGCGGACGAGCCGGCCGACCGTCTCGTGGGCGGTCCGCTGCGGCACGCCCTGCGCGATGAGGGCCTCCATCAGGCTCGTGGCGTCGAGGTGCCCCTTCTCGATCGTGGCGGCGATCCGCTCACGGTCGAACGACGTGCCCGCGACCAGCGGCGCGGCCACGCCGAGGGCGGCCTCGAGCGTGTCGATCGAATCGAAGAGTGTTTCCTTGTCCTCCTGGAGGTCGCGGTTGTAGGCCGTCGGCAGGCCCTTGAGGAGCACGAGCAGGGCCTGCACGTTGCCGATCGCCCGCGCGCTCTTGCCGCGGACGAGTTCGAGCACGTCGGGGTTGATCTTCTGCGGCATGATCGAGCTGCCGGTGCAGAACGTCTCCGGCAGCTTCAGGAAGCCGAACTCCTGCGTGCTGTAGAGGATCCACTCCTCGGCCCACTGCGAGAGATGGACCATCGTGAGCGCGATCACGAAGGCGAGCTCCACGGCGAAGTCGCGGTCGCTGGCGCCGTCGAGGCTGTTGGCGGCGATCGCGCCGAAGCCGAGCGCCTCGCGGACATGCTCGCGGTCGATCGGCAGGCTCGAACCCGCGACGGCGCCCGAGCCGAGCGGCAGCACGTTCGTCCGCCGCCGGCAGTCGGCCAGCCGATCGCGGTCGCGGGCGAACTTCTCGCACCAGGCGAGCAGCTGGTGGGCGGCGAGCACCGGCTGCGCCCGGCGGAGGTGCGTGTAGGCCGGGATCACGAGCCCTGCCTCCCGCTCCGCAAAGCCGAGGAAGGCCCGCTGAAGTTCGGCGAGGCCGTGGTCGAGCCGGTCGATGGCCCGTCGGCAGAAGAGCCTGAGATCCGTGGCCACCTGGTCGTTGCGGCTGCGGGCCGTGTGGATCTTGCGGCCCGTGTCGCCGAGCCGGGCCGTGAGCGCCGACTCGATGTGGAGGTGGATGTCCTCCTTCGAGACGCTGTATTCGAACCGGCCGGCGTGGATCTCGCCGCGGATCTCCTCGAGCACGTGGGTGATCGCGTCGGCCTCCTGCACCGTCAGCAGCCCGCAGTCGGCGAGCATCCGGGCGTGGGCGATCGAGCCGTCGATGTCGTCGTCGGCGAGCCGCCTGTCGAACGACACGCTCTCGGAGAAGAGCTCGACCCGCTTGTCGGTCGGCTCGCGGAACACGCCCCCCCACGCCTTCTCCTGTCGGGCCTGCGGCTGCGAACCATCTGCGTGCGACACGGCTTCGTTCCTCGCGGGGGCGTGACGGCTGGAAAACTTACCTTGCCGCGGTCGTGGCATGAAACTCGGGGTCGCGTTGCGGCCGCTACACTTCACGGCATGACGACTCCCGAGGAGTTCCTGGCGCCCGGCGGGCGGCTCGCCGCGCGGCTGGCCGGATGGGAGTCGCGGCCCCAGCAGATCGAGATGGCGAACCTGGTCGCCGAGGCGATCGCCGCGCGGCGGCATGCGATCGTCGAGGCGGGCACCGGCGTGGGAAAAAGCCTCGCCTACCTGGTGCCGGCGGTGCTTGCGGCCACGGCCGACCAGGAACCGTCCGCCGAGCCGGTCGAGCCTGGGTGGGAGGAGGGCGGCGCGGAGCCACCGCCTCAGGAGTCGCGGCGGCCTCGGCGGGTGGTGATCTCGACCCACACGATCGCCCTGCAGGAGCAGCTCGTCGACAAGGACATCCCCCTCGTCGCCGCGGTGATGCCGCGGGAGTTTTCCGCGGTGCTCGTCAAGGGACGGAGCAACTACGTGAGCCTTCGGCGGCTGGAGCTCGCGATCGAGCGCGCGGGCAGCCTCTTTCCCGAGGAGGGGGAGCGGGCCGAACTGCTGGAGCTCGCGGCCTGGGCGCGGCGGACCGGCGACGGGTCGCTCGCCGACCTGCCGGCGATGCCGAGCGACGGCGTCTGGGACGAGATCGCCAGCGACTCCGGCAACTGCATGGGGCGGGCCTGCCCGCACAATGCCCGCTGCCACTACTACGCCGCCAGGCGCCGGATGGCCCATGCCCAGGTGCTCGTCGTCAACCACGCGCTCTACTTCGCCGACCTCGCCGTGCGGCGGTCGGGGGCGAGCCTGCTGCCGCCGCACGACATCGTGATCTTCGACGAGGCCCACACCGTCGAGGCGGTGGCCAGCGAGCACCTCGGCATCGGCGTGTCGAGCGGCGGGATCGAGCGGGTGCTCTCGAAGCTCCACAGCGAGCGGACGCACCGCGGGCTCCTGGCCCACTACCGGATGCACGACCTCGAGGTCGATGTCCGCCGGGCCCGGCGGGCGGCGGAGGAGTTCTTCGGTGACGTCCGCGAGGCGGTGGATGACCGTGGCGAGCCGC
Source organism: uncultured Planctomycetaceae bacterium (assembly GCA_903831155.1). Lineage (GTDB taxonomy): Bacteria > Planctomycetota > Planctomycetia > Pirellulales > UBA1268 > QWPN01. The sequence goes on from CAIKWU010000211.1 coordinate 16,463, forward strand.
CGTGGCGGATCGCGAAGCCGGGTCTCGTGCCCAACTCCGTCGGCGTGCACCTGCAGTCGCTCGCGAGAAAGCTCCGCGCGGTGGCCGATGGGATCGCCAGCCCTGCCGAGCGGCACGACTTCACGTCGCTGGCGGACCGGCTCGACGCCCACGCGGGTGCGGTCGAGACGTGGCTGGGCCAGAAGGAGCCCGGAAGCGTGTGGTGGGTCGAGGCCCACCGTTCCCGACGTGGGCGGGAGCGGATCACGCTGGCGAGCGCGCCGGTGGATGTTGGTGAGACGCTTCGCCGCGAGCTCTTCGGCCGCGTGGGCACCGTCGTGCTGGCGAGCGCCACGCTCGCGGTGCAGGCGGCCATGCCCCGCCGGGACGACGACGAGTGGACCGCCGACGGCGCGAAGGCGATCCCGTCGGCCTCGGATGTCTTCGCGTTCCAGCGGCGGCGGCTCGGGCTGCCCGACACGGCCCTCGCGCGGCGGCTGGGGAGCCCCTTCGACTACCCGCGGCAGGCGAAGCTCGTGCTCGTCGACCGGCTGCCCGATCCGGCGAGTCGCGATCCCTACGATGCCGCGGTCGTGCGGATGATCAAGCGATACGTGGCTCGCAGCGAGGGCCGGGCGATGGTGCTGTTCACGAGCCACGCGTCGCTCGCGAAGGCGTCGGCGGAGCTCGCCGGCTGGTGCGTGCGGCGAAACTACCGGCTCGTCAGCCAGGCCGACGGGTTGCCGCGGTCGAGGATGCTGGAGATGTTTCGCGAGGGGCCGGCAAGCCTGCTTTTGGGCACCGACGGCTTCTGGCAGGGGATCGACCTGCCCGGCGACTGCCTGGTGACGGTGATCATCACGAAGCTGCCGTTCGCCGTGCCCGACCGGCCGCTCGTCGCCGCGCGGATCGAGGCGATCAAGCAGTCGGGTGGCAACGCCTTCGCGGAGTACCAGCTGCCGGAGGCGGTGCTCAAGCTCAAGCAGGGCTTCGGGCGGCTGATCCGCACGCACACCGACCACGGCACGGTGGTGATTCTCGATCCGAGGATGCTCACGAAGCCCTACGGCAGGGTGTTCCTCGAGAGCCTGCCGCCGGCGACGGTCGAGATCGAGCCCTTCATCGACGCCGATGGGTGATCGTTCGGGGCTGCCCGTGCCCTTTCGTGTCGGGATGGCCGTTCACGCGGTGAGAACCATCGCCCGGATGGCGAGTGCGGCGACCCTGGTGAACCTCGGCTTCACCACCGGTCGCCGAGCGTGAACGGGCCATGGATGGCCGTTCACGCGGTAAGAACCAGTTCGGCCCACGTCGTCGGGTCGCCGTCCCAGGGATACTCGGGCGGCGCGTAGCACGGCACCCTGCCGAGGCGGCGATCGACGAGGGCCGCGAAGAAG
>CAIKWU010000212.1 GCA_903831155.1 uncultured Planctomycetaceae bacterium
CGACACGGGCTCGCCGGCGACCTGGCTGGAGGGCGACTTCAGCTACGACGGCATCGTCGACATCCTCGACGCCGCCGACTTCTTCGCCACCGGCCTCTACGACGCCGGCAACTACAACTCGGCCCCGGGTGCGTCGGGTGTCGCCGCCGTGCCGGAGCCGACGACCTGGGCATTGATGGCCGGAGGGATCCTCGCCGCAGTCGGCCTCCGGCGGCGCCGCTGAGCGAGGGCGACGCCGACAGCCACCAGCACCGCGGCGTGCGCGGCCAGAGCCGGCTCGGGAACCGCCACGAGCCCGGCTGGCGGATCGTTGTAGCTGTTCTTGTCGAACAGCTCCGTCGAGAGGAACCCTGCCACGTCGAGAATGTCGACGATCCCGTCGTAGGTGTTGTCGCCATCGAGCCACGTGGCGGGCAGGTCGGTGTCGTAGCGGCCACCCGCAAAAATGTTGGCGGCATCGAGGATGTCGATCGCCCAGTCGAGGTTCGTGTCGCCGGGGGCCGCGTAGGCCACGGTCATTGACCCGTCGCCGTTGTCGAGCCAGCCCACGGTGCGGGGCACCCCCGCGCCGCTCTGGGTGGCCGCCGCGGTCGACGTGATGCCGCTCGTGCCGGTCCACGTGCCGTCGGCCAGCCCCGCCGCGAGGGCCGTCGCGAGAGCCGACGCGGAGAGGCCGGACGAGACCGTGAGCATCCCGTTGCCGAGGTCCACGAGGCCGCCGGCGTTCGGAGCCAACCCGCCGACGGTGGCCGCAAGCCGCGGTGCCACCGTCAGCGTGCCGCCGGCGAGCACCGAGACGGGACTCGAGCCGAGAGCCAGGCCGTGGTCGAGTCGGAGCACGCCGCCGAGAACCGAGGTCGGCGCCGTCATGTCATTCGAACTGCCGAGAACGAGAGTGCCGACCCCCGCCTTCCGCAGGCTGCCGGCCGATCCCGAGAGCGTGCCGGAGAAGGTGCCTGTCGAAACGGTCAGCGCGGCACCGCCGAGCATGACGCGGCCGGCGGCGAGCGTGCCGATCGTGGCCGAGGAACCCGACAGCGTGACCGATCCCGACGCCATCGTGCCAATCGTCGCCGGACCGCCAACCGCGACCTTGCCGCCCGCGATGCGTGCGATGCCCGCCGATCCGGTCACGGTGACGGAGCCTCCCGAGAGCGTGCCGCTCGACAGGCTGCCGGCGACCACCGAACCGCCCGCGATCTCGGCCGCGAGCCGATTCGCCACGGTCAGCGATCCGCCCGAGACCACCCCGGCGATCGACGCGTGGCTCGCGAACCGCGTGGCTCCGGTTCCGCTCAGGCCCGCGAGCGTGACGGTGCCGGTCGCCGCGGTGAAGCCGATTCCCCGACCCGCCGCCGCGTTGTTGGTGACCGCAGCCAGGGTCAGTCCGGTGCCGCTGATCGCCGCCGAACCGGAGCCGGCGATCGACAGCGGGGCCGACGGGTTGTAGCCGGCTGTCGACAGCACTCCGCCCTCGACCGCGATCGAACCCGTGGCCTGCAGGGCGGCGGCCGCCGCCGAGAGCGTGCCGGCCGACACGATCGTCGCGCCGGTGAAGGTCTGCGATCCCGACAGCGCCAGGGATCCCGACAGCAGCCTGACCGCCCCCGAGCCGCTGATCGCGTTGCTGAACCCGCCCCCATAGCCGTCGGTGCGGTTGAATCCGAGCGTGCCGCCCGCCGCCACCGTGATGGCGTTCGCCGCCGCGAGCGCCCCCGTCGTGCCGCCGGCGCCGATCGTGAGCATCCCCGCCTGCACGGCCACGCCGCCGGTGAGGCCCGTGCCCGTGCCGGCCAGGGCGAGCACGCCCGTCCCCGACTTCGTGAGCCCAGTCGAGCCGGTCACGACGCTGGCGAGCGTGGTCGTGCCGCCGGCCGCCACGGCGATCATGTTGGCGGCCCGGTTGTGGCCCCGCAGCGCCATGGTGCCGCCGTTCACGGTGTAGCCGGTGGTGCGGAAGTCGAGGCCGCCGCCCACGCCGACCGTGCCCGACATCGTGACCGTGCCGCCGGGCCCGTCGAAGATCCCGAGGGCGTCCTGCACCCAGACCGTCGAGCGATCCTTCCAGGCGGGGGCGATCACGCTCCACGTGCCGCTGGCGGAGAGGCCGCCCGTGCCCGACCAGCGGACGCTCGC
>CAIKWU010000213.1 GCA_903831155.1 uncultured Planctomycetaceae bacterium
AAATCCCCGCGGTGCGAAGGCCAGGCTGGTCTCGAGCAGCCGCTCGAACTTGATCAGCGGCTTCTCGTAGAAGACCACCGCGTCGAGGTCGGCGGCCGCGATGCCGGCCTCGGCGAGGCACCACGCGGCCGCCTTCGCGGGAAAGGCATCGTCGTGCTTCTTCCGCGTGAACCGCTCCTCCTGGGCCGCAGCCACGATCTCGCCGTCGCGGACGAGTGCCGCGGCGCTGTCGTGAAAGAACGCCGAGATGCCGAGGATGTGCACGTCAGGCTCAGGATCAAAAAAGAAGGCCCCGGACCGGCGTGTCGCCAGTCCGGAGCCCTCCCGTCTTGCCGTGTGGTCAGCGACTCGTTTGGTCAGGCCTTGCGGAGGATGCGGCGCCTCATCTGGCTCGCAAGCGCCACGCAGGCCACGCTGGCCACCACCATCGTGCCCGGCTCAGGCACGGCGACGGTGTAGGAGTTGAGGCCGCCGCCGCCGAACGTGACGGGCTTCGATGTGTAAGTCTGGCCCCACGAGGTCACGGCCACATTGGGATTCGCGAGGGCGTCGATCGCAGTGTCCGTGCCTCCGCCACCGCTGCTGTAGGCGTCGAAGGTGAACTGGTCACCGGGGGAGAGACCCAGCGATGCCAGCGACACCGTGTAGTTGATGTCGCTCGTCGTCCCCGGCGTGAAGCTGAAGGCTCCCACCGATCCCGGACCAGTCCACGCCGCACCGTCCCACGTCCAGAGTTGGGCGCCGCCACCGGCGTCCACCCACGAGCCGATCCAGTAGTCCATGCCGGCCGGCGTGGGGAAGGCGTCGGGCGTGTACTGGAGGTTGATCGGGCGGCCCCAGCCGTTGCCGGTCGTCGTGCCGAGCGGGGCGTTGTACGAGCCGATGCCGATCATGAACTTGCCCCAGTCGGTCGTGGCGAGGTTGCCGTTCACGGTGAGCTTGAAGTTCAGGTCGGTGCCGACGGTCGTGATCTCCATGCCCAGGATGTCGAGCGTGCCATTACCCGTAGAGAGGCCCGCATCGATGTCTCCGGCGCTGTCGGTGTAGGGCGACGTGGAGCCTTCGGCTCCGAACACCACGGATCCGAGGGCGAAGAGGGCGATGGCGACCGACAAGGCGAACGGCATCTTCATGACTGGAAACTCCCAAGGGAAACTGACCCGCGGAGGGAGACAAGCAATCCGCGGGCCAAACGCTCGACTTTTTCGGTTGCCAAGCGAGAACGCAAAAAAAGCCGTCGTTTTCAGCACTTTCTCGCCCGGGGCCCAGCCGGTTCCCCAAGCCTTTTGCCCAAGGATTCCCGTGCGCTGCGAATGAGTTTCGCAGCCCTTGGGAAGTATTTCGCCAAATTGACGAAACTAGCCCTGGGCGTTGGGATGGCCCGTCTTGTACGGCAAATTCAAGGCATTCTGGATCGTGAGGGTTCCAGGACGAGGCGAGGTTCGCCCAGCAGGGCACACTCACCGCGGTCTGGGCGACCAAGGGATCGCGGCCGACCGTCGTGCGTCAGAACGGCCGCAAGTCGATCTGGGTATTCGCGGCCGTTGAGCCCGCCACCGGCTGGTCATTGGCCGTGCCATTCGGCGACGTGAACACCGCGACCATGCAGGCGTTCCTTGCCGCGGCAGCGAGCAAGCTTCACCGCCGCGAGCATGCCGTCATGATCTTTGACGGAGCCGGCTGGCATTCCGCTGAAAAGCTGCGATGGCCACGGCGGATCACGCCCGAGGATGAAGGAGGACCCGTCTTATACGAGTCCAACTTGATGCTCGCGCGTCGACTGGTGAAAGCCCAACGCCGCGAGGCGTGGGGTGAATCGCTTCAAGACGCCGTGTCCAGCGTGGTCCGCCCGCGGCCTCACGGCCGGTCGGCTTTCACGCTCTCAGCACTCGAGCGCGAGGATCACGTGTGATCCGTCTTACTGGCTGGAGAGATCCAGCGGGAGCGTTTGCGAGCCTGAGATCAGCGTGGCCCGGAGCGGCGACTGCTCACGTTCGGAGTACTTCTGCGGGGTGGCCAGCGGCGTGATGCCGTCGGAATAGGGTCCCGGGGCCGACGACACTCCCTCGGCCGGGGCCGCGTTGGCGGCCACCGTGATCACATACTCCCCCGGCGGCAGGCCGTTTCGCGACCCGACCTGCACGACGTACCGGCCGTCGGAACCGATGGCGGCATAACCGGTCGGTCCGTCGCCGGTGGGCGAGAAGGTGACGACACCGGACGACAAGGGTTTCCCATCGAGCGAAACAACCCCGCCCACCTCGGCCCGCCGCGAGCACCCTGCCACGGCCATCACGCAGGCTGCGGCCAAGGCGACGCGGGCTCGGGAAGCACGACGGTTCAGTTGCTCGATCCGATGCATGGCGTTGGCTCTCTCTGGGCGAATCGGGGGCAGGCGCGGCGAATCGGGGTCAGGTCACGCTGGCTACTTCTTCTTCGGACGATCCGCCTCGAGGGCGAGATCGACCTCCTGGCTGCCGGCCTTCACGTCCACGGTGAGCGGCGTGGAGGAGATGTCCGCATATTTTGCCGGCGTGAGCAGCGGCATGATGCCCTCGCGGCCGATCTTCACACCCATCGCAGCCGCCTGCTCGGCCGTCGCGTTGGCAGCCACCGTCACCTTGTAGGGCCCCGGTTCCAGGCCCTCGGCGGCACCGGTCTTCAGTTCATACCGGCCGTCGCCGCCGATGTTCGCGTAGGCGGACGCGCCCGACGTGGCCGGCGTGAAGCTCACCACTCCGGTGGTCAACGGCTGGCCGTCGAGCGTCACGTCGCCGGACACGCTCGCCGCATGCCGCCGGCAGCCCGCTGCGAGGATGACCGCCGCAACCGCGAGCAGCACCGTTGAGCGACCGAGCCCGCTCATTCTGACCCGGTCGAGTCGCCCCGGCCACCGGTGGAGAGCGCCATGTAGACGCTCATGTCGATCTCCTCGCCCGTGAACCGGACCGAGCCGTCCGCCCTCACGAAACTCGCCCCGCCCGCGTGGCGACTGCGGAATCCCCGCACGTTCCACCAGGTCTCGGGCACCGGCGGGTTCGGGAGATAGTTGAGCGGGATGTTGCAGGCGGCCCAGTCGCCGTCGGCGTACAGCGCCACCGCGTGATGGTCGTGGGCGTACACCGCCTCGCCCACCAGCAGGGTCTTGCTCGCGCCGTCCGAGAGATCCTTGAGGCGTCGGGGCTGCATGTACGTGTTCCGCCAGAAGATACCCTTGCAGGGCACGTCCTTGCCGCTGTTTCCAGACGGGCTGCCGTTGTTGTGACAGTCGAGCGGCGTCCGCGGCTCGTCGTCGTGCCTGGGCCAGATGCTTCCGAAACTCCCCCCGACCTTCGTGGCGCCGAGCACGCCCTTGTAGCTGGTGATGCTCACCTCGGTTGCGTTCATCGACCACATGAATGGGCCGGTGACGCCCTTCTCATCGACCCTCCACGTCCGCGACGCGTCCTGATCGGTCGGGCAGGCCAGGGTCGGCAGCGGGGTCTTGAGCAGCGGTTTCACGAGCGCGAGGCCGCGGCTTTCGTAGATGTTGCCCTTGGTCGACGGCCCCAGCGCCGTGTAGAGCGTTGCCTGGTCCATGAACGGGAGCGTCTCGACGATCCAGCCCCGTCCCGTGCACCCCGCCTGCTTGTTGCACATGGCCGGCGAATCCGAGGGCGATTCGCCCCACTGGGCGACGCTCGGCGGAAACTTCTTCTTGGCGTCGTGATAGACGATGACCGCGAGGCCGAGTTGCTTGAGGTTGTTGGTGCACGAGGACCGGCGGGCCGCCTCCCGCGCTGCCTGCACGGCCGGGAGCAGCAGGCCGATCAGCGTGGCGATGATGGCGATCACCACCAGGAGTTCCACGAGCGTGAAGCCCTGTGGCAGGCGGAGCCGCCCGCTTCGACCGATGCGATTCCCGAGCCTCATCGGCGATAATGACATGCCGCTACCCGTCCTATTCCACGCAGCCGCCGGCGACCCCCGCAGCGACCTGACTATCACCCCGCCGCCGAAGGCCGTCAAGCCGGAAGCGAGGCCGCGCGTGCCGGTGAGCGATGGCGAAGAGCCCCAGAATCAGCGGGATTGCGGCAGCCGGCCAGCGCGGCTCGGGGACCGCCGCTACCGCCATCGACGCCGCAGCCGCCCGATAGTCGCCCTGATCCAGCATCCCGGCCGTGAAAAATTCGGCGACATCGAGCGTGTCGAACATCCCGTCGTAGTTGAAATCACCGGTCCGCCACGTGGCCGCCCGGCCCGTGTTGTAGGAGGCCGACGAGATCAACTCGCCGATGTCCAGGATGTCGACCACGCCGTCCATCGTCGTGTCACCCGCCACCGCATAGCCGATCAGGATCGATCCGTCGGGCTGCTCCGCCCACCCGACCGTTCGCAGAGCCCCTGATGCCGACTCGGCCGCCACCACCGACGACCGAATGCCCGTGCCGCCGTTCCAGTCGCCGTCGCCACGCCCCGCGACGAGCGCCGTGACCAGGTCGTCGGCGCCGACGCCACCTGCCGCGATGGAGAGCAGTCCCTTGCGGAGATCGACCACCCCCGCCGTGACCCCCAGGCTGGGGACCGACGCCACGATCCCGTCCGCCAGTTCGAGCTTCCCGCCAAGCACGGCCGTCGGGCTCGATGCCAGCGCTCCGGCATGCTCGAGCCGCAGGGTTCCCGCCGACACCGCGGTGGTGCCGGTGTGCGTGTTGGCCACCGTCATCACGGTCGAGCCCGACCCCACCTGCATCACCGACCCGGCACCCGAAATCGACTCTGCAAGGGCCACTCGGTTGTTTCGATTGAGGGCCACGACGGCCCCTGCCGCCACCTGCACGGGGCCCGCCAGGCTGCCCGTGGCACCGCCGTTGCCGATCGAGAGCGTGCCCCCGGAAACGACGATCGGCCCCACGATCCCGTTCGATGCCGTGAGCGTGAGCCGGCCGGGGCCCGTCTTGGTCAGGCCTCCGGTGCCCGTGACCCGCGCCCCGAGCAGGGCGTGAGCACCGGCCGCGACCGCGATCTCCCGACCACCCTGGCTCGTGCCCCCGAGCACGATCGTGCCGGTGCCGGTGATCGTGGCGAGGCCCGTCGGGGAGAAGTCGAGCCCGCCCGCCGCGACCACGCTGCCCGACACCGTCACCACCACGCCGCTGCCCGAGAAGGACGCCCGGCTCCCCGGCACGAGCGGCATGGCGAGCGTGGCGTCGGTGACCGCGCCCCGCCAGCCGAGACCAGCCGTGGACCAGATGCCCGAACCGCCGGCCACGGAGTCGTTGCCGGTCCAGGTGAGTGCCGCAGGCACTCCGGCCGTCGGGGCGATGCCGAACTGCTGCTGGGCCGCCTGGACGTCACCGGGGCCGATCACCCCGTCCACGTCGAGGTCGTACGTCCACATGTCGGCGCCTGCGGGCATGGCGGCGTAGGCCCGCAGCACGCCGAGGTCGGCCTCGTTGAGGGCGGCGTCGTTCACGAAGTTGACGCGGCGAAACTTCACGCCGGCGAGCGCCGTCGCCGCCGCCGAGTTCGCGGTGCCCGTGAGCAGTCCCTCCATCTGCAAGAGGTCGCGGGTGTCGACGAGGCCGTCGCCGGTCACGTCGGCGCCGGCGTTGAACTCGGTGTTCTTCGCATTCAGCACGCGCTCGAAGCCGAAGGAGGCGCTCGTCATGTCCGTGGCGTCGCGGACGCCGTCGTAGTTGAGATCCCCCAGGCCGGCGCCGCGGCCGCTGGCCGGCCGGCGGCCGGTGAGGCGTTGAATGTTGTAGGTCCCGGTGATCTCCCTCGTCACGACCGTGTAGGCGTTGTTCCCGTTGGGTACGCCGAAGAAGCCCGTCTTGAAGATGTCGCGGTCGATCTTGTCGGTGGTCCCCTGGCCGGCGTTCACCCAGGCCAGGATCGTGGCGTCGGTCACCGACGCCGGGATGTTCTGGAACACGTTGACGCGATCGGCAGTCCCGTCGGTCGACCTGATCCAGACGTCGTTGTTGCCCGTGCCACCCGAGAACGGCACGAACTGGTCGAAGGCCGCCTCGGGCTCGAGCCGGTCCACGTACAGCACCTGCTTGAAGTCGCTGTAGACCGCCGGCCCGCCGTCGCTGCGCTGCCGATACGCGCGGACGGTGAGGAAGTTCATCCCCTCCGGCAACAGGGAGGCGTCGATGGCCTGCTCGTAGAGCCCGTTGCCGCTGGACTGCGAAAAGCCGGTGAGCCTCGTCGTCGTGAAGTTCTCGAAGCCATACGACACGTCGCCGGGCGCGGTCACGTCGACGCCACCGCTGCCGTTGAGGTCGAGCCCCTCGTTGATTCGGAGCATCGCCTGGTCGCCGTCGGCGCCGCGGTCGCGATAACCGCCCGCGAGCGTCACGGCCTGCGTCGCCAGACGAACCGTGAACGAGCCGCTATTGATGACCCGCATGTCGGCAAGCCGCGAGGTGGCGTTGGCCTCGTGGATCGCGGCGATCTGCGACGAGCTTTCACCGCCCTGAAAGGAGGGCGGGGCCTCGCCCGCGATCACACCGCCGACGCCGGAACCCGAAAACTCGACCCCCGCCGCCGACCGCGGCGTCGGCAGGCCATAGACCAGGTAGCCCTGATCCTTGCCGTCGTTCCTCAGGAAGCGGGCGTTGACGTAGCGACTCCCGGCCGAACCGAGCACCTCCACCGTCTCCGGGATCGTGCCGGCGCCGAGGGTGGCGTTGGCCCTGGCGGCGTTGCCGGTGAGTTCGACGAGCCGGGAACCGAGCGGGAAATCGACCGACATCGTGCGGGCGTCGAAGCCCCCGTCGTTGCGGTTGCTGAGCATCACGAGCGCCGCGTTACTCCGCTCGAACGCGTAGTTCTCCTTCTCGAGATACCGCTCGCGGAAGTCGCCGCGGCCGTAGCGGTTGCGGAGATCGACGAGCGTGGTGATCGTGTCGCCGTAGTTGCCCAGGGCGTCACCGCGGCCCGGCTTGGGAAAGGAGCGAAACGGATCGTAGTGCTCGTAGGCGTTGTGGTAGACGACCGCGTTGCCGGGCCTCATCAGCGAGAACGCATAGGCCACGTTCATCATGTCCGGGCCGAAGTCGTCGTGGCTCTGCACGAAAACGACCCCCGACGACCCGTTCACCCGGCCATCGTCGTAAACGTCGAGGCCCGCGTAGACCATGTTGCGGAAGTCGTTCGCCGTCCCGTTGCTCGAGAGGTTGTATTTGATCGGCCAGAACTGCGCGAAATCGAGGGCGTCGCGGTTGCCGGCGACCTGGTTCGACGGGATGGCCCCCACGTCCTTGCGGACGAACTGCGACATCAGATTCGAGCGATCGGTCGAGGCGCTCTCGCTGAAGCTGAACACATCCCGCGGGCTGCCGTCGAGCAGGGTGCGACGGCTCGACCGGTAGACCGCTTCGTCGAAGTAGTTCATCACCCACGGCTCGAAGTGCCGGGCCGCGTCGAGCCGAAAGCCGTCCACGCCCACGTCGTTGATGAGCCAGCGGGCGTTGCGCATCAGGATGCCCGTGGCGTTCTCGGTGACGGCGTCTCCGGCCGTGGGGTCGGCGGTGTTGAAGCTGTAGAGCGTCGTGTTCTGGCCGGTTCGCGGGTTGTAGAGCGAGGTCCCGCCGAGATCCCGGTCGGCATAGAACCGCCGATTCGCGGCGTTTGGAATGTTCCAGGTGGTTCCCGCGGGAATGTTCCGCGCGTCACCCGCCGCCACGGGGGTGCGGATGTACTGCAGGTTCGTCTCGTGCTTGATGTCGACGAGTCCGGCGAGGCGGCCGTTGAGATCACCCGACTCGAACACGCCATGGAAGTCGCCGTCGACGGCCCCAGGCGCCGTGAGCACGAACCCGGGGTAGGCGCCCTGGGCGATGAATCCGCTGCGGCCAGCATCGCTGAAGCCGTTGTGGTTCCACACCAGGTCAGCGATGACGTCGCCGGGCGCCCGATGCATCATCGAGGCGAAGCGGCGGAGCCCCGTTTCCGTGCCGTAGAGCGTGGGGTTGTTCGTCGACCCGAGATCGAACCGATCGAAGACGTCGTAACCGACCGACTGGTTGCCGGAGTCCGCGCGACCCGTCGGCGGGATCCAGGTCGAGCCGTAGCCAGCCACGAAGAAGTCTGAGACCCTCTTTTCCTGGGTGCCGTACGTCGAGTCGAACCACTGCAGGATCGCGGGGGCCGACGTGTCGACCGCGGCGGCATCGCCTGCAAGGCCGGCGAAAACGAGCCCAAGCAGAGCGGAAAAACGCCCTGCTGCCCGGTAACCGTCTCGGGATAGAAGCAAACCCATCATGCCACCCGGATCCAGATTGAACGGGGATGACTTTTCGCACGGGTTCCTGCGGAAAGTTTTATTCTAGCACCGTCCATGTGTCCACGGCAAGCGATGGGTCGACTGGAAAAAAGGCGGTTTTTCAGGCTTTTTCGTGAGCGGGTTTCCCCGAATGACCCTGCGCGGTCAAATGCCAGCGGGGTGCTCCTTGGAGTCGTGCCCTCGCCCTCGAGTCCTCATCGAGTGCTGAGGACCGACAAGCCGGTTGCCTAGCATACGCGTGGAGGGGTCGGATGGGTCGTTTGATCGCCGCCGTTCTCGGGGTGTTGCTGATCCTGGTCCAGTCGGCGAAGTCCGACGGCCCGCATGTTCCCGAGTGGGTGGCGGACGCCGTTTTTTACCAGGTTTTCCCGGAACGGTTCGCCAACGGCGACCCTTCGAACGACCCCACCCGCGACTCGCTGGAGGCGGAGGTGCCCGCCACCTGGAAGGTTTCCCCGTGGACGGGCGACTGGTACGCACGGGACGCGTGGGAGAAGGAACTCGGCCCCGACTTCTTCGAACACGGTGTGTTTCACCGCCGGTTCGGCGGCGACATCCAGGGCATTCTCGACCGCCTCGACTACCTCCAGAGCCTGGGCATCTCCGCGATCTACCTCAACCCGGTCTTCCACGCCCGGTCGCTGCACAAATACGACGGCAGCTCGTTCCACCACGTCGACCCTCACTTCGGCCCGGACCCGGCCGGCGACCTCGCCGCCATGGCCACGGAAACGAGCGACCCGGCGACGTGGCGGTGGACGACGGCCGATCGCCTCTTTTTGAAGCTGCTCGAGGAGGCCCACGGCCGCGGGATGCGGGTGATCATCGACGGCGTGTTCAACCACACCGGCCGCGACTTCTTCGCCTTCAAGGACATCCGCGACCGCGGCGCCGCATCTCCGTACACGAAGTGGTACACGATCGAGCGGTTCGACGAGCCGACGACGCCCGCGAACGAGTTCAAGTACAAGTGCTGGTGGGGCGTGGACACGCTCCCCGAGTTCGCCGACACCGCCGACGGCAAGGACCTGCACGCGGGCCCCAAGGCCTACGTGCTCGACATCACCCGCCGCTGGATGGATCCCGACGGCGACGGCGATCCCTCCGACGGCATCGACGGCTGGCGACTCGACGTGGCCCGAGAGGTGCCGGTGGCTTTTTGGCGTGACTGGCACGTGCTGGTTCAGAAGATCAACCCCGAGGCCTACACGGTGGCGGAGGAGTGGGACGAGGCGAGCAAGTTCCTCGGCGACAGCGCGTTCGACGCCACGATGAACTACTTCGGCTTCTCGTTCCCCACCAAGGGCTACCTGATCGACTCGACCATGCCGGCCACGAAGGCGGCGGCCGAGTTTCACGACCGGCTCGACGACCATCCGCCCGCGATGCGGTATGCGATGCTGAACCTCGTCGACTCCCACGACACCGACCGGCTCGCGTCGATGATCGTCAACGCCGCCCGCCGGCCCTACGAGCAGCCTGCGCGGTTCGACTACGACATTTCCGTCTCGCCCCGGCACCACGCCGACTACGCCCTCCGCAAGCCGGATGCCCGGGAGCGGCGGATCCAGCGGATGGTGGCGCTCCTCCAGATGACCTATCTCGGGGCGCCGATGGTCTATTACGGCACCGAGGCGGGCATGTGGGGCGCCGACGACCCGTGTGACCGCATGCCGATGGTCTGGCCCGACCTAGCCTACGAACCGCAGGCGGCCGATCCCAAGGGCCGGCCCCGCCCGTCGGAGGCGGTCGCCTTCGACCAGAAGATGTTCGACTTCTACCGCGCGGCGATCGCCCTGCGAAAACGGTTCATCGCCCTGCGTCGTGGGGAGATCGAGTTCCTGCCCGCCGACGATGCCGCACGGTTTCTCGCCTTTCGACGCACCGACGGGGGAGAGAACCTCGTCGTGGGCATCAATCGGGGCGACGCGGCCCACGAGTGGCGGGTGCCCACGCCGCGCGGGGGAAGCGTCCAGCAGCTGTTCGTGGCCTCGGGCGAGGTCGACGCTGTGAAAATCAGGCCCGACGGCGACGCCACCGTGGTCACGGTCCCGCCACTCGAGGGCGTCGTGCTCCGCGTCCACCAGCCGGAGTGAGGGCGTCGATGCGCACTCCCGCAGCCCTGCCACTGCTGCTGATCGTGGCGGCCGCCGCCCTCGGTTGCGGCAGGGCCGATGGCCGCCGCGTCGTCACGATCTGGCACCAGTCGCGACCCAACGAGCGGGAGTTCCTCGCCGACGAGATCGCCCGCTACGAAGCCCTCCATCCGGACGTCCGCATCCGCCCGCTCTACAAGGAGACCGAGGAACTTCGCAGCGGCTTCCAGGCGGCGGCGCTCGCCGGCGCGGGCCCGGAACTCGTGTACGGCCCCTCCGACGTGCTCGACGCCTTCCACACGATGGGCATCATTCAGGACCTGGCGCCGTGGCTGCCCGAGGCGGAGCGGAGCGACTTCGTCGAGGGAGGCCTCACGACACTTCCAGCCCGCGACGGCTCCGGCCGCCGTGATCTCGTGCAGATCGGCGACCGCTTCGGCAACCATCTCGCGCTGGTCTACAACCGGAAACTGGTGCCCACGCCACCCGCAACCACCGCCGATCTCGTGAGCCTGGCCGTGGAGAACACGGTGGACTCCGACGGCGACGGTCGAACGGATCGCTACGGTCTCGTCTGGAACTACACCGAGCCGTTCTTCGCGATCCCCTTCGTGACCGGCTTCGGGGGCTGGGTGTTTCGGGAGCCGGAAGCGGTTCCGCCCGTGCCCGACCTCGACACGCCGGCGATGGTGGAAGCGCTCTCGTTCATCCGCGACCTGCGGGACGTCCACAAGGTCGCCCCCGCCAACTGCGACTACGAGCTCGCCGACTCGCTCTTCAAGACGGGCCGGGCGGCGATGATCGTCAACGGTGACTGGAGCTGGTCCGACTATCTCGAGAATCCCGAGATCGACGCGGCGGTCGCCGTCCTGCCCACGGTGGACGCCACCGGGCTGCCCATGCGGCCCATGGTCGCGCCGAAGGGCTACTCGCTCAACGCCAACGCCCGCGGCACCGCGGCCGAGCACGCCATGGGCTTCGTCCGCCACATGACCTCCGACGACGTGCAGCGACGGCTCGTGCAGCGGCTGCGGATGCTGCCCGCCCGGAGGACGGTGTGGGACGACCCGGTGTTCGCCGCCGACGCCACCCTCGCCGCCTCGCGGGCACAGCTGGAGAAGGGAAGGCTGATGCCGGTGGCCACGGAACTCCGGGCCGTGTGGGACGGCATGCGGCCTGCCTACCAGGCAGTGCTCGGCGGCACGCTCGAGCCGCCCGCCGCCGCGGAACGGATGCAGCGCGACGCCGAGGGCTTCATCGCGTCGATGCACAAGCGGATCGAGCCGAGCCCCCTCGTGCCCCTGTTCGCCGCCGCCGTCGGGCTCGGCCTGCTTGCCCTCCTCGTGCGGCAGGTGCCCACCTTCCTCGCATTTCTCGCCGACCTCCGCCGCAACCCCACCGCCTACGCCTTCGCACTCCCCGCCGTGGTGATCATCTTCGCGGTGATCGTCTTCCCGTTCGTCTGGAATCTGGTGCTCTCGCTTTCGGACATGTCGCTCGTGCGGTTTCGCGACTGGCGGGTGGTGGGCCTGCAGAACTACGCGGAGGTGCTCTCCGATCCGAGGCTCTGGGGGCTCTCGGGCGTGTTTCTCAAGACCGTGCTCTGGACGGTGATCAACGTCACCCTGCACGTGGCCCTCGGCGTGATGCTCGCCGTCGCCCTCAATGGCCCGGTGAGGGGCAAAGCGATCTACCGCCTGCTGCTGATCATCCCGTGGGCCGTTCCCGCCTACATCACCGCGCTGACGTGGCGGGGCATGTTCGACTACGAATACGGCGCCGTGAACCTGATGCTGGGCAGGTGGCTCGGCATCCCCGCGGTGAACTGGCTCGGCGAGCCGCTGCGGGCCTTCGAGGCCTGCATCATCGCCAACGTCTGGCTGGGGTTTCCCTTCATGATGGTGATCGCCCTCGGCGGGCTGCAGGGGATTCCCCAGGAGCTCTACGAGGCGGCCCGGATCGACCGGGCGAGCCGCTGGCAGCAGTTTTGGCACATCACGCTGCCGCTGCTGAAGCCCGTGCTCCTCCCGGCGGCCACGCTCGGCGCCATCTGGACCTTCAACAACCTCAACGTGATCTGGCTCGTCTCGAACGGCGGGGAGCCGCAGGACTCCACCCACATCCTGGTGTCGTACGTCTACAAGTCGGTGTTCAACCTCTACCGCTACGGCTACGGCGCGGCCCTGTCGACGGTGATGTTCCTGATCCTGCTCGCCTTCTCGGTGCTGTTCCTGCAGCGGACGAGGGCCACGGAGAGCGTCTACCGATGAAGACCGTGCGCCAAGCCTGCCCGGGGCCCCGACCATGAAGGAACCCCTGCGGATCACGCTCCTGCGGCATGCCGTGCTGCTTCTGTTCGTGGCGATCTCGCTCTATCCCGTGCTCAACGTGCTCTCGATCTCGCTGCGGCCCGGCGACCGTCTGCGGTCGACCGACCTCGCGATCATCCCGGCCGACTGGACCCTCGCGAGCTACGTGAGCCTGTTCACGGAGCAGCCCTTCCTCCGCTGGCTCGGCAACTCGCTCGTCGTCTCGTCGGTCGTCACGCTGACCGGCGTGGCCCTGGCCTCCACGGCCGGCTATGCCTTCAGCCGGTTCCGGTTCATCGGCCGCAAGGCCACCATGCTCGCCATCCTGACCACGCAGATGTTTCCAGCCACCATGCTGCTCCTGCCGCTCTACGTGC
>CAIKWU010000214.1 GCA_903831155.1 uncultured Planctomycetaceae bacterium
GCCAAGGTCAAGGAGGCCGAGGTCGACACCGCCGAGATCGAGATCCGCCGCCGGCAGGTGAAGTCGCCGCTGGACGGCGAGGTGGTCGACGTGCAGGGCAACTCGGGCGAATGGATGCAGGTCGGGGCGCCGCTCGCGCACATCGTCCGCACCGACAAGCTCCGCGTGGAGGGCTATGTCGACGCCGGCAAGTGGGATCCCGAACAGGTCCGCGGCCGTCCGGTCACCGTCGTGGTGCCGCTCGCGAACGGCCGCAAGGAGACGTTCGAGGGGCGGATCTCGTTCGTCAGCCCGCTCGTGGAGAGCGGCGGCGATTACCGCGTGTTCGCGGAGGTCGCCAACCGCCGCACGGATGGTTCGGGCGAGTGGCTCCTGCGGGCAGGCCAGACCGCCACGATGGCGATCCACTCCGACCGACCCGCGGCACCGTAGCGACTCCATGGCCACCGCCGACGCCTTCCGCTCGAGCACGACCCGTGGCGTCACCCTCCGCCGCCGCGGCGATCTCGTGGTCAACCGGCAGGTCTACCAGGGGCAGGCCTGGTGGGTGGTGAAGGATCCGATCTCGCTCCACTACTTCCGCTTCCGGCCGGAGGAGTATGCGCTGCTCGAGATGCTCGACGGCCGCACGAGCCTGGACCAGCTCAAGGAGCAGTTCGAGGCCCGGTTCCCGCCGCGGCGGATCACCGTGGACGAACTCTCGCGGTTCATCGCCACGCTCCACCGCTCGGGGCTCGTGATCGGCGACCGGCCGGGGCAGGGGCCGCAGCTCTTCGAGCGGCGGCGGCAGCGGATCTGGCGGGAGTGGATGGCCTGGCTGGCGAACATCATGTCGATGCGGTTCCGGGGCATCGACCCCGACCGCATCCTCGAGCGGCTGGATCCCTGGTTCGGCTGGCTGTTCTCGCCGCCGGCGATCGTCGCGGCGCTGGTCTTCGTGGCGAGCGCCGTGATGCTGGTGCTCGTGAACTTCGACACCTTCCGGGCCAAGCTTCCCGAGTTTCACCAGTTCTTCGCCGCCGGCAACTGGCTCTACCTCGCGGCGGCCCTGGGGGTGACCAAGATCCTCCACGAGTTCGGCCACGGGCTCTCCTGCAAGCACTACGGCGGCGAGTGCCACGAGATGGGCATGATGCTGCTGGTGTTCACTCCGTGCCTCTACTGCGACGTGTCGGACAGCTGGATGCTCCCCAGCAAGTGGAAGCGGGCGGCGATCGGCGCGGCGGGCATGTACGTGGAGGTGATCATCGCCTCGATCGCCACCTACCTCTGGTGGAACTCCCATCCCGGCACGTTCAACAAGCTCTGCCTCGACGTGATGTTCGTCTCGAGCGTGTCCACGATCCTCTTCAACGCCAACCCGTTGCTCCGCTACGACGGCTACTACATCCTCTCCGACGTGCTGGAGATCCCGAACCTCCGGCAGAAGGCCAACACCATCCTCGGCCGGATCGCCTCGACGTGGTGCCTGGGGATCAAGCAGCAGGACGACCCCTTCCTGCCCCAGCGGAACCTGGGGCTCTTCGCCCTCTACGCGGTGGCGTCGAGCGTGTATGGCTGGATCGTGACGGCGTCGATCTTCCTGTTCGTCTGGAACGTCTTCAAACCCTACCGGCTCGAGGTGCTCGGCCAGATTCTCGCGATGGGCGCGGTCTGGGGGTTGGTGATCCGGCCGCTGCAGGGGATCATCAAGTTCTTCAAGGTTCCCGGGAGGCGCGACGAGGTGAAGCCGGTCAACGTGGCGATCACGACGGCGGTGGCGGCGGCCGTGGCGGGGGGCATCGCGCTCATCCCGCTGCCCCAGCGGGTCTGGTGCGCCGTGGAGCTGCGGCCCCGCGGCGAGGAGATGGTCTACGTGACCGTGCCGGGCACGTTCGAGCGGCTCGCGGTGACGCCGGGAGCGGTCGTGAAGAAGGGGGACGAGCTCGCCCGGCTGGTGAACGTCGATCTCGACCTCGAGATCGCCGACCTGGAGGGCAAGGAGCGGCAGTATGAGAGCCGGCTCGCGAGCCTGCTCCGCGAGCGGTTCTCCGATCCGGCCGCCGGCCTCGAGATCGGCACGGTGGAGGAGTCGCTGGCGGGCGTTCGCGAGCAGCTCACGAGAAAGCGGCAGGATCGCAGCGAGCTTGTGCTCGTGGCGCCCAAGGACGGCGTCGTGCTGCCTTCGGCGGCCGTGAAGCGGCCGGAGGATCGTGGCGGCCTGCTCCCCACGTGGAGCGGCAACGTGCTCGACGACCGCAACCTCGGGGCGCTGCTGCAGCAGGGGGCCGTGTTCTGCATGGTCGGCGACCCGGAGCGATTCGAGGCGGTGATGGTCGTCGACCAGACGGAGGTGGAGTTCGTGGCGGAGGGGCAGCCGGTCGATCTCAAGCTCGACTCGTTCCCGTGGACCACCTTCCGAGGGAGGGTCGACACGCTCGCTGAGACGCACATCGAGGCCGGCTCGGAGCGGCTCTCGGTGAAGGCCGGCGGCCAGGTGCCGACGGAGACCGACCCCTCGGGCCGCGAGATCCCGATCTCGACGAGCTACGAGGCGCTGATGACGCTCGACGACGCCGACGCGGTGTTCACGCCGGGAATGCGGGGCACGGCCCGCATCCAGGTGGGCAGTCGCACCGTGGGAGAGTGGCTCCTGCGACTGCTCTGGCAGACGTTCAACTTCCGGATGTAGCGGGGCATGCCCACGCTCGAGCGGATCACGATCTATCCGGTGAAGAGCCTCGACGGCGTGGAGGTGGTCGAGGCGCGGGTGCTGCCGTCGGGAGCGCTCGAAAACGACCGCCGCTGGCAGCTCGTCGACATGGAGGGCCAGGTCGTCAATGCCAAGCGGACGCCGCTGATGCACGCGATCCGGGCGGAGTTCGACCTCGGGGCGACGGGCACGGTGCACCTCGCGATCGACCCCGCGGCCGTCGCGACGCGGGCGATTCCCGGAATCGAGCGTCTGGCGGCGATCGCGGCGGCGTCGTTCCCCCTCGTGCCGGGCCCGGACGGGCCGTGCGGCTGGCTGGCGGAGGTGTTCGCCCGCGACGTGCTGCTCGTCGAGCGGCCCGACGGCGGGTTTCCCGATGATCGCGAAGCCTGCGGGCCGACCTTGATCTCGACGGCGAGCCTCGAGGCGGTGGCGGGTTGGTTCCGGCTGGCCGTGGATGAATGCCGCAGGCGGTTTCGGGCCAACCTCGAGATCGGCGACTGCGGACCCTTCTGGGAGGACACGCTCGCCAGCCCGGCCCGACCGGAGCTCCAGCCGCTTCCGTCCGAACTCGCTCCCGATCTCACGGCCGACCCCTA
Organism: uncultured Planctomycetaceae bacterium; assembly: GCA_903831155.1. Classification (GTDB taxonomy): domain Bacteria; phylum Planctomycetota; class Planctomycetia; order Pirellulales; family UBA1268; genus QWPN01. The sequence continues at coordinate 3,292 of CAIKWU010000214.1, forward strand.
CGCGGACCTGCCCCCGCCGGAGCCCCTGGCGTTCACGATCGGCGGCGTCGGCTTCCGGGCCACGAACGCCTGCCGCCGCTGCGCCGTGCCCTCGCGGGACAGCCGCACGGGAGCCGTCACCGGGCAGTTTCGCGACGTGTTCGAGGCCTGGCGATCCCGGACCATGCCGGCCGACGTGGATCCGTCGTCGTGGAGCCACCTCTACCGGCTGGCGGTGAACACCGGCGCCACCGCCGCAGGCATGATCACTGTCGGTGGGGACGTGTCAGTTCGCCGAGGCTGAATCTCAGCCGCGAGCCAGCCCCGCGAACGCCCGCTGACGGGCCGGCTGCTGGGTCGCCGACTGCGTCTCCGCCGCATAGGCGGCGAAGTTGGCGGCGAACGCGCGAGACTCCAATGCGAGCCGCTTGCTCGTCGCCGGCATCGCGGCGAGTTGGGCGGCGCGGCTGGCGCCGGCCCGCACGGACGGGAGCACGTAGGGGTCGGCCTTGGTGTAGTCGACCGCGTAGCCCATGTCCTGCAGGCTGCCCACCGTCATGCGGCTGATCGGCATGGGCGTGCCGGCGTTCTCCGCATAGCCCGTCATCAGTTCCGTGACGAACACCGACTCCCGCCAGTGGCCCAGGGCGGTGCCGGGGCCCCCGGTGTTCTCGACGGGCACCCCCGCGGCATTCGCGTTGCCCGAGAGCTGCCGGTATTCCTTGAGGGCGTTGGCGCCGACGTAGATCGGATTGCTCGTGGAGATGTTCTGCAGCAGGCCCTTCATCTGCCAGAGCGTGCCGATCCCGATCACGTGGGCCATCTCGTGGAGGATCACGCCCTCGAAGGTGCCGTCGGCCTCCATCATCGCGAGGTCGGCCGAGTCGAACTCCATCGTCCCGCTGTAGGGGAGCTTCGTGCCGGTGCTGCGAAGAGCGTCGGGGCCGGCCTGGCCCAGGATGCCGTACGGTCCGTCGATGTAGGGGCCGGTCGCGGTGATCTCGAGGTCGTCGATCACCCGGCCGTTCACGGTGACGTCGGGAAGGTCGCCGACGATGATCTGCGACCAGCGGGCCGCGGCCCGCTGGAAGACCTGCTTCTGCGACGCGGTGAGCGTCGAGTCGGGGAACTTGACCACGATCGTGAACGGCGTGTCGTCGTTGAGAATCGTGCCGGTGCCGGTCGCCTTCGTGATGGTCGCGTTGACGGGCGAGGAGAGCGTGACGGCGAAGGTCTCGTCGGGCTCCTGGTTCGTGTCGCCGTTCACGTAGACCGTGATCTCGGCGGAGGTGGCCCCGGCCGGGATCTGCACCACGCCGTTGGTCACGCCCTCGTAGTCGCGATCGGCCGTGGTCGCCGTCCCGTTTCGCGTGGCATAGGTGGCCGTCACCGGCACGCCGTAGGCCGCCGAGAGCGTGACGGTGAAGGTCATGGCGGTCTGCCCCGCCTCGCCCTCGAGGACCGACGCGTCGGCGATCGAGAGCTGCGGCAGGGGGGCCGGGCCGGTGCCGACGATCGTCACGCCGAAGGGGGCGATCGGGGGAAACCCGGGCGTGGCCGAGGAGATGTCGAGAAAGAAGAACTCGTCCGTCTCCGTCTCGATGTCCGCGAGCGTCTGGATGCGGAACGACTTCGACGACTCGCCGGGCTTGAAGATCAGCGGCAGCTTGGTGAGCGGCCGGAAGTCCTGCCCCTGCACCGCCAGACCCGAGCGAGTGTTGACGTAGAACGTCTCGCTCTTCGTGGCCGGCGTCGAAAGCTGCAGCGTGTACTCGGCGAACTGCCCCTCGGCGACCCGCGCGGCTCCGGAGACCGCCCCGCCGTAGTTGTCGTTGTCGAGGATCGTGACGGTCGCCTTCGTGTTGGCGGCGAGCGTCGCACCCCGCGGCTTGAAGAGCGTGAGGGCCATCGTCTCCACGCCCTCGCGGAGGTCGTCGTTCACGATACCCACCGAAATGGTCTGGACGGTCTGGCCGGGCGCGAACGTGATCCGGCCCGTGGGCGACGTGAGCAGGGCGTTGCCGTTCGTGAGTCGGTAGTCGCGGCCGGCAGTCGCGTTGCCCTGGAGGAAGTAGTCGACGGTGACGGGCTTGGTCAGCCGCTCCGACAGCTGCACCGTGAGGCTGGTGGTGCCGGCGGCCTCGCCCACCTCCTGGGTGCCGACGATGCCGATGGTGGCCGGGCAGTCCCGGCGCTCGAGCTGCTCGCAGGCCACCACGGGGCCGCGGCCGGTGGACGATCGACGGTGCGAACGGCTGGACATGACGACGCGGCTCCCACGACCCCGAAAACCCGACGTGGCCGGCACCCCCGGCGACGCACGACCCCGATCCGCTAAGGATCGGCCGATCGCTGGGAGAGATGCTACCGGCACCCTGCAGGGGCCGCAATTTTTCCGTCGTCGGATGGCCTCCGACGGCCGGCCTGCGCGGTCGTGACGGTCGTACCGGCCTCCGCAGCCCCCGGGGCCGGCGGCGGTCAGGGGGCGGGCACGGTGACGATGACCGGCCCGGTGGTCGTGTTGGTGACGTCGCCGGCGACGGTGCCCGGCGTGCCGCTGACCGTGAACGAGTCGTTGATCGTGAACGCGCCCGCGGAGGCGCCCTGCAGCACGATCGCCTGATTGAGGCCGGACGGCACCGCCGACTCGAGCGTCAGCAGGTCGATGCTCAGCGTGGCGTCGTCGTTGCTCTCGAAGGCCGGCCGCGTGGTCGAGGCCGACGACAGCGAGCTGGCGCCGCCGATCGTGATCACCGAGCTCGCGTCGTTGCTCTGCGAGACGAAGGCCTGCTCGACCGCGTTGACGACCGCGAGGTCGAGGAACGTGATCTGGCTGTTGATATTCGCCTGGACCGCCACACCGCGCTGGGAGGGGGTGGCGATCTGCGTGCGACCGATGTTGACGGCGGTGTTCGTGTTGAGCGACACGTTGATCGGGGCGGCCGCCAGCGAACTGACGTCGAAGATGCCGTAGTCCTGGAGCTGGACGATGGGATTGCTCGCGTAAGCCGTGCTGAGCGTGTCGAGTTCCTGGTTGATGTTGATCGTGCCGCCGGCCGCGTTCTGCACGAGCACGCTCTCGAGCGGCGATCCATCCTGGGAGATCTCACCCTGGAAGTTGATGTCGGCCGCACCACCGTCGACCCAGAAGCCGCGGCCCATGTTCAGGACCTGCATGTTGTACAAGTTCACCGTGGCTCCCGCGGGCACGCCGCTCAGCTGGATGCCGACCTGAGCCGGGCCGTTCGTGCCGGTGAGGATCACATCGTTCACGTTGGCCACGCCGGTGAGCGTGGAGTTGGCCGCGATGCCGACGTGGGCGTTGTCGATCTGGAGATGATCGACGATGGCACCGTTGCGGAGGGTGATCGCCGTGCCGGTGGATGTCAGCACCGGATACGAGGTCGTCGGGTACTCGCCGGAGGTGCCGGTGTTGAAGAACTGCTCGAAGCCACAGTTGGCGGTCGCGAGCTCGAGGGTGGAGCCCGCCCCCACGAGAATCTGGTTGTCGGCCTGGAACTGCCAGTCGGCCGCGTAGGGAGCCGCGGCCCCGGTGCCGGGATGCACGAAGACCACGTCGTACTCCCGCGTGGCCGCCGCCTGGGCCTCGGCGAGCGTGCGGTACGGCGAGCCGACCGAGCCGTTGCCCCCGGCGTTCACCGAGTCATCCACGTGCAGGATCCGCCAGGCCCGGCCGGTCACGGGATTCACGGCGGCGATCGGTGTCTGGTGTCCGCGGACGATGTGCTCGTTCCGCATCATCGGCTGCTCGACCTGATCAGGCACGTTGCGGCGGCGGCTGCCCCCCATGCGGTAGGTGAGCCGCGCGAATCCGGTGGAGTCGAAGTAGCTGTCGTTGTTGTACTGGAGCGAGAAGTCCCAGTTCTCGAGGAAGGTCATGTCGAGGCGGGTGTAGACGCCGCCGAACCACGGGACCACGTCCTGACCGTCCTCCGGCCCCTGGTTCCAGTCGTAGCGGGCGTTGCCGAGGGCGTAGCCGCCCACGCTGATCATGCCCGCCCAGTCGTTGAGCCCCGGGATGTAGGCGCCCACCTCGAGGTCGGCCCCGCTCAGGGCGGCGTCGAGGCCGTACTGACAGAGGATGTTGTTGCCGTAGAAGGACGAGCCTGGGGCGCCGAGCGTGTAGGCGGTCGTGCCGACCGGGATGTAGCCGTTGGAACGGAGGTTGCCGAAGTCGGTGAGCCACTCGCCGCTGACGCCGACCTGGTTGTAGGAGTGGCCGAACTGGCCCCAGTCGGTGCCGAGCACGCCGGCGGTGGGGTACTGGTTCTGGTCGCCGTCGTAGTCCCAGTAGACCCCGATGCCGAGCAGCGAACCGCCCAGGAACTGCTTGCGGACCGCGCCCACGTTGGAGAAGAACCCGCCGTTCACCGACAGGTGGCCGCGGAGGTCGGCGGCCCAGAGCCCACCCAGATCATCCTCGCCATAGGGGATGAAGCCGCCGAGTGTCATGTAACTGCCGTTGTAGCCCAGGCCGCGGTCGGCGGCGTTGATGCCGTAGTAGAGCCAGCCGGGACCGTTCTGGCTGAGGCCGGCGAAGCCGCCGACGGCCCGGTTGACCACGCCGCCGGCCGGCGCCATGGCGGTCTGGCCCATCTGCGCGTCGGACACCCGCGTCGCGAGGACGAGCGCCACGGCGGCCGCGAGGATCGTCGATGTGCGTGTGGATCGCATGATCGGGTCGCTTTCGGAGGTCAGCTGGCGGCGGTCACGGCGCCGTGAGGATCGGCGGCGTCGGCGGCGGGGTGGGCGTGGCACCCCACTGGATCAGGCTCGGCTGGGGCGGGGTGGAGCCAGCGTTCGGCACGGGGGTCTCGAGCACCGTGGTGCCGAAGTTGCGGTTGCCGAGGTCCGCGGCGCTCGCGGCGTCGGCGATCCCGATCACCTTCGGATTCGCCGCCGGTGCCGCCGGCGGATTCACGGTCGTGAGCGAGATGCCCACCGGTCCCTGGGTGACGATGTCGTTCGACAGCAACCGGGCGACCACGATGCCCGCCGGCGGGTCGACATCGCCGCTGATCGCGATGCCCTCGCCATTGCCGGAGACGGAGATGTCGTTGTTGGTGGCGATCAGGTTGGTGAAGCCGATGAAGTTCGTCGCGTCGATGCCCACGTCCACCGTGGAGATCGACGAGTTGACGATCCTCGCGGCCGAGTCGCCCTCGACGGTGAGCCCGAAGACGCCGGTGTTGACGATGGAGGTCGTGCGGCCGTTTCGAGTGGTCGGATCGGTGCCGACGTCGACGTTGGCGTCGTCCGCCCAGATGCCGGCGAACACCGCGCCGTTGATGGTGGAGCCGAACACCTGCACCACCTCGTCCGTGCCGTTCACGTTCTCGGCATAGATGCCGGTGTTACCCGACTGCCGGATCGTGGAGCGGAGGATCGTGGCCTGCGTCTCGGTCGACGCCAGGGTCCCGGCGATCGAGATGCCGTTGCCGCCCGATCCGACGACGGCCGAGTCCTGCACGAGAATCTTCGCGTCCTGGCCGGTCGAGCGGATGCCGTCGAACTCGGAGTTGCTGATCGTGGATGACCCGGTCACGGAGAGCCGTGCGCCCGACCCCGATACGAAGATTCCGTTGCCGCCGGCGAGATCGATCGTCGAATCGACGAGCGAGAGAATCCCCCCCTGGCCGGAGAGGACGGCTGCGTCGCTGCCCGTTGTCTCGATGATCAGCCGCGTCGCGGCGATCACCGCCCCGGTGCCGGACACGATGAGTCCGGAGTCGACGGCGGTCGAGCCGGTCGTCGCGATCAGCGTGTCGGTGATCTGCACGGCGGAGGCGTTGCCCGACGCCCGGACCGCCACGCCGATGGTGTCGGCGACAGTGGAACTGGTCAGCACGATCCGGGCGCCATCGCCGGCCGCATCGACGGCGGTGCCGTCGGTGCCCTGGAAGGTGCTCGCTGTGATCACGCCCCGCGAGTCGTCGCCCGACGCGATGAAGGCCCGGTCCTGGATGTTGGTAAAGGTGGAATCCTTTACCGACACGCTGCCGCCGTCGGCCGCGAGCACGATGCCGTCGTTGGTGAGGTCCTGGAGCTGCAACTGCTCGAAGGCGTAGGTGCCTGTGGAGTTGGCGATCTCCACGCCCCGCTGGCCGGGACCGGTGCCCACGATCAGCACGTCGACGATGTTGGCCACGCCCGTGGCGAAGCCCGGGCCGTCGGAGATGCCGACCTGCGAGCCGCGGAGTTCGAAATGGCTGACCCGCGTGCCGGGCTGGTTGACCACGATCGCCGGGCCGATCGGGTTGGTGACGATGGGGTAGGCCGAGCTTCCGTCGCCGACGAAGAACTGCCGGCCCCCGCAGGAGACGGTCGGGATCGTCAGCGTGCTGCCCTCACCGATCAGGTACTGGTTCGGGGCATTGAAAAAGAATCCCGATGCGGCGGTGACGTAGGGATTGCTGCTGCTCGTGCCACGGTGGACGTAGACGATGTCGTAGGGGTCGGTGGCGGCGGCCTGGGCCGAGGTCAGCGACGTGTAGGGCGACTGGGCCGTGCCGTTGCCCGTGCCGGAGCCCGTGTTGTCGACATGAATCACCTTCCAGGCGTCGCCGGTGTCGGGGTTCACGGCCACGACCGGCGTCTGGTGGGCGCGGACGACATGCTCGTTCCGCATCATCGGCTGCTCCATCTGATCGGGCACGTTGCGGCGGCGGCTGCCCCCCATGCGGTAGGTGAGCCGCGCGAACCCGGTGGAGTCGAAGTAGCTGTCGTTGTTGTACTGGAGCGAGAAGTCCCAGTTCTCGAGGAAGGTCATGTCGAGGCGGGTGTAGACGCCGCCGAACCACGGCACCACGTCCTGGCCGTTGGCGAAGTCGTAGCGGGCATTGCCGTAGGCGTAGCCGCCCACGCTCATCATGCCGGCCCAGTCGTTGAGCCCCGGCACGTAGACGCCCACCTCGAGATCCGTGCCCGCGAGGCCCGCGTTCACGCCGTTCTGGCAGAGCATGAGGTTGTCGGTGAAGGGGCCGATGTACTGGGCCGTCGTGCCGACGGGGATGTAGCCGTTGGACCGGAGGTTGCCCCAGTCCGTGAGCCACTCGCCCGAGATGCCCACCTGGTTGTAGACCTGGCCACCCGGGAACACCGAATCAGTGCCCGGGATGACGTAGTCTTCGTACTGGTTCAGGTCGCCGTCGTAGTCCCAGTAGACGCCGATCCCGAGCAGCGAGCCGCCGAGGAACTGCTTGCGGACGGCGCCCACGTTGGAGAAGAACCCGCCATAGTTGGAGAGGTGGCTGCGGAGGTCGGCCGACCAGAAGCCGCCGAGGTCATCCTCGAACCCGGGCACGAACGCGCCGAGCGTCATGTAGCTGCCGCGGTAGCCGAGCCCCCGGTCGGCCGCGTTGATGCCGTAATACAGCATGCCCGGGCCATTCTCGTTCAGGTTCTTGAGCCCCTGCACGGCCTGGTTGACCACGCCGCCGGCCGGTGCCATCGCGGTCTGGCCCATCTGGCCCCACGACGCATCCGGACCCACCACGGCGGTCCCCGCGAGCGCGACGGCCACGATCCGGTCGCGAATCCGTCTCCAGAGCGCGATGCGACCACGATCCCGCCGCTGACGGCTCACGGCCGGCGTCCCGGATGCGGTGCCCGCGTCTCTGACCATCGGAGTCGCTTCCCTGTCGAGGTCCGGTCGTGCGGGCGGGGCGGTCCCCGCGCCGAAAAACCGGCATGATCGTCAGGAGTGATCGACCCGGTACGACCGCTTTCATGAGTATTTCCCGCAGACGGGCCGGGACCGGCACCGCCTCACGGGATCGCCCAGATTGCCGCGGCTGCCGGGTCGGGGCGGCGGGGCCTCCGGCTCAGTCGTCGAGGCGGAAGCGGCTGACCGTGTCGGTCATCCCCTCGACGGCCCGCACCATGTGCTGGGAGGCGTCCTTGAACTCCCGCAGGGCCTCGGCGGCCGTCCGCGACCCGTCGGTCAGCGTCACGAGGGCGTCGGTGATCTGCTGGGCCCCCGCGGCCTGCGCCTGCATGCCCTCCTTGACCGTCTCGAAGCGGCCGTTGAGGCCGTGCACCTTGTCGATGACGTCGGCGAACTGGCCGCTGATCCCGGCCACCCGCTCCACCCCGGCCGTCACCTCCTCCGAGAACCTCGCCATCTCCTCCACCCCCGCGTTCACCGCGGTCTGCATCTGCTCCACGAGCCGCTCGATGTCGAGCGTGGCCACGGCGGTCTGGTCGGCGAGCCGGCGGATCTCACGGGCCACCACGATGAAGCCCTGGCCATACTCGCCCGCCTTCTCCGCCTCGATCGCGGCGTTGATGGAGAGCAGGTTGGTCTGGTCGGCGACCTTGGTGATCGTGGTGATCACCATGTTGATGTCCTCCGCCCGCTGGCGGATCGTCGCCAGGCGGCCGGCGATGCTGGTGGTCGAGCCCTCGAGGTGGGTCATCGTGGTCCCGACCTCCGCGAGGTTCTCGCGGCCGGCGTCGGCCACCCGGGCGGTGTCGGCGGCCACCTCGGCCACGCTCCCCATCGTGTCGAGCAGCTCGCGGCCGGTGACCGCGATCTGGCGGCTTGCGACGGCGGCCTCGCTGGTGCTCGCGCCGAGCGAGGCGATCGCCGTCTCCTGCTGGGAGCCGGCCGCGGAGAGCTGCCGGGCGGTGGCGTTGAGGTCGATGCTCGCCCGCTTCACCTGCGAGACGATCGCCTTGAGGTTGGCGGTCATCGCCCCCACGTCGCGGAGCAGCTGGCCGGTCTCGTCGCCCCCCCGCATGTCGATCGAGCCGCTGAGATCGCCCTGGGCGACGCGGCGGGATGCGGCCACCGCGGCGGCGATCCGGCGGGTGACGGACCGGCTCATCCAGCCCATCAGGCCCAGCACCGTGGCCATGCCGGCCGCCGCGATGCCGGCCGAGGTGAGGAGCGGGCCCTGCACCCGGTCGACGAGGTCGGATCGCGGCACCTGCATCACCACCGTCCACCCGCCCGAGGGCACCTTTGCGGCGGCGAAGATGCTCTCCACGCCCGTGATCGGGTCGTCGGCCACGACCACCCGCTCGTTGGTGACCGCGGCGTGGAACTCGGCGAGGAGGCGGGCGTAGGGCGTGGCCGACAGGGGCTTCGTTCGCAGGTCCACCGAGCGGAGCGTGGCGGCGATGATCCGCGGCCCCTTGCGGCCGGTCGATTCCTCGCCCCGGCTCACCAGGAAGATCTCCGGATGCCATCCCGTGGCCACCTGCTGCTGCTTGATCTGCTCGAGGTCGGCGGTGATCCGGTCGAGGCCGCGGTCCACTCCCGCCACGCCCGCGAACCGGCCATCGACGACGATCGGATAGGTCTGCTCGACCATCAGCTGGCCCTCGTAGTCGTAGGGCTCGGTCACCATGCTCTTGTCGATCTGCTGGGGATCGAGGAAGCGGCGGCGACAGCCCTCGTAATAGAGGCCGTCCATCTCCACGAGCGGCTTGAGGAGTAGGCGCGAGGAATCGAGCCGGTCGCGGAACCAGTAGGGAATGAAGCGTCCGGCATCGCCGGTTGCCTCGGGCGGGATGGCTGCCACCTCGTCGGCGCCCGGCCGCCGCGGCCCCGCGGTGGGCAGCATGGCCGCGGTCGCCGCGGTGCTGGATCGAACGACGCCCGCGGTGGCGGCGTCGAGGCCGTCGGCATCGGGTTCGTAGCCGAAGTAGGCGCCGGTGAAGGCGGGCGACGTTTCGAGCACGTCGCGGCTGAACCGGAGTGCCTCGAGGCGGCTCCCCATCAGGCCGTTCTCGGCGGCGAGCGCCATCACCCTGGCCGTGGTCACCGCCTCGTGCGTGTCGCGATCGATGGAGGCGGCGACGGCCCGCACGCGGTCGAGCAGGATCTCCTGGCCGAACTCGAGCATCAGCGACCGCATGCGGACGAAGTTGAGCCCGAGCACGGCGGTGAGGATCGCCGCCGCGGGCACGATCGCCAGCAGGAGGAGACGGGCGCGGAGGCCGAGGGCCGGAAGGACGGGCATGGTCTGAGTTCGGAGATGCGGGATACTCGTGAACCCTAGGTTACTTTCGGGGTTGCCGGCCATCGTTGCCCCCCGGAAAATCCCGATTCACCGTCACGGCCGGCCCCTCCGGCCCCTCCCCCCGGGGTTTTTTGCGATGTGGCACCTCTCCGCCGCCGACGCCATCCTCTTCGACTGCGACGGCACCCTCGCCGACACGATGCCGGCCCACTACCGGGCCTGGCTGGAGATCACGCGGGCCCACGGCCTCGCCTTCGACGAGGACCGCTTCTACTCGCTCGGCGGCCGCCCCACCCGCGACATCATCGCCACGCTCGCCCGCGAGGCGGGGGTGGAGATCGACATCGACCACGCGGCCACGGTGAAGGAGCGTTCGTTCCTCGACCAGCTCGCCCGCATCGAGGCGATCGGCCCGGTGGTCGAGGTGGTGCGTCGGCTCCGCGGCCGCGTGCCGATGGCGGTGGTCACGGGGGGCTACCAGGCCGTCTGCCGGAGGATCCTCGACCACATCGGCCTCGGTGGAGCCTTCGACACGATCGTGGCCAGCGAAGACACCGATCGCCACAAGCCCGACCCAGATCCCTTCCTCGAGGCGGCCCGTCGGCTCGGCGCGCGGCCGGAGCGCTGCGTGGTGTGGGAGGACAGCGATCTCGGCCTCGAGGCGGCGCGGCGCGGCGGGATGCAGTGGATCGACGTGCGGGCGTTTCATCTGCCCGCCCGGGTGGGTGGCGGATGAGCGGCTCCGTCACGCTCGCCGACGTCCGCGCCGCCCGCGACCGCATCCGGGGCCGTGTGCTCCATTCCCCCTGCCCGCGGAGCATCCCGCTCTCGGAACTCGTCGGCGCCGACGTGTTCTGCAAGCTCGACCTGCTCCAGCGCACGGGCAGCTTCAAGGAACGCGGCGCCTGCAACGCGCTGCTTCAGCTCGACGAGGCCGCGCGGAGCCGGGGCGTGGTGGCGGCGTCGGCGGGCAACCACGCGCTCGGCCTGGCCTATCACGGCCGCCTGCTCGGCATCCCCGTCACGGTGGTGATGCCGCGGTTCGCGCCGCTGGTGAAGGTGGCGACCTGCCGCAGGCTCGGCGCCCGCGTGATCCTCGACGACGTCCCCGCTGTCGATGCGAGCGTGGTGCCGACGGGCGGGGCCGGGCTGCTCGCGGGCGTGGCGCTGGTGGCGAAGGCGCTGCGGCCGGAGATCCGCCTGGTGGCCGTGGAGACGGCC
>CAIKWU010000215.1 GCA_903831155.1 uncultured Planctomycetaceae bacterium
CGACACGGCCCTGAAGCTCGACGCCAAGAACCTCGAGGCCAAGTTCGTCCGGGGGCTCGTGGCCCGCGTGGGCCGCGACTACTCCACGGCCCAGAAGTTCCTCAACGAGGCCCACTTCCAGTCGCCGGGCAACTTCGACGTCAGCAACTCGCTCGCCCTCGTGCTGATCGAGAGCGACAACGAGGAGGCCCGCCGTCGGGCGCTCGAGCTGGCCGACACGAACGTGGCCAAGTACCGCGAGAACACGCCGCAGCAGATTCCGGCCGTGACCACGCTGGCCTGGGTGTTCTACAAGCTCGGCCGCCGCGAGGACGCCGAGCGGATCCTCGAGCAGGTCCGCCGCAGCAACGCCCTGTCGAGCGACGGCGCCTACTACGTGGCGCGGATCCTCGCGGATCGCGGCGAGAAGGATCTGGCCCGCAAGATCCTCGACGAGGTCCTCGCGAACGAGCCGATGTTCGCGACGCGTGAGGACGCCGTCGACCTGCTGGGCAAGCTCAAGAAGGAAGCCGGCCTGACCACTCCCGCCGCGGGCAGCAAGTAGTCACGAGCCGATCGACCCGCCTCGCGGGTCGGCCGTGCGGCCCTCGTCGGCCGCCGGTCGGCCCGCAGCGGGCGATGGCTCCGGCGCAGGGACCGGCTCCGCCACCGGTTCCTCGATGGCCGGCATCTGTCCTGTGGGCATCGGGCGGATCGTGACGCCGCCCATGGGCGTGCCGGGGCCGACCCGCACCGCGGCACCCGGCCCCATTCGCATGGCACGGCGACGGGCGCGGAGGCGGTCGCTTCGCAGCGGGATGCCCGGATAGGCCTCGATCGGCACCTCGAGGCTCGGCAGGCCGATCCGGCTGCCGTCACCGAAGTAGGTGAACATCTCGATCGCCCGTGTCTCGACTGCCGGGGCGACGGCGAGGAGCAGGGCCCACGCGGCGAGTTTCGTACGGAGCATGCGGAGCCTGGGGGCGAGGGTGCGGAGCCGTGGCGGCGTCGCCTGAGGAACATCGGCGGCCACGCGCGTTCGGCGTCAGGCGGTTCCTCCGGCGCTGCCCAATCGTCACGACCCCACCCCGGGTCCACGGTAGGCTTGTCGCATGCCTGCCGACCCGCTGCCGCAGATCGTCTCGCTCGCTGCCGCCGTGGCCACCGTGGCCGCCGCCCTGATCGGGGGCGTGCTCGTGCGGGGCTCGACGGCGGTGCCCGCTGCCGTCTGGTCGGCCCTGGCCGCCACCGCCTTCGGCCTCGAGTCGGGGTGCCGGGCGATGGGTGGGCTCGAAGACCCGGCCTCGGCGGCGTGCGTCCGGCTCGTGGTGACGGCGCTGTCGCTGTGCCCCATCATGTCGCTGCTCGGCGGGAAGCGGCCGCAGCACGGCGTCTGGCAGTTCATCGTCGCCAGCCTCGCCGGCGTCATCGCGTTGCCGGCCGCCTCGGCGATCCTCGTCCGCCCCGGTTCGCCTCCCGACGTGCATCCGCTGCAGCGCTGGTTCATGCTGCTGGTCGTGCTCGTGGCGGGGATGAACTTCGCGGCCACGCGGCATGCCGTCGCGGCCGGGTTCGTGGTGCTGGGGCAGGGCCTGCTCGTCCGGCCGTTCCTCCCGTTCGGCGGCGGGCGGCCGGAGTCCGCCTGGCTCGATGCCATCGCCGCCTGCCTCGTCGCGGCCGGGGCGATGCTGGCGGCCCTGCAGTCGATCGCCTGGCCGGTGCGGCAGGTTGGCGTTGGCCAGGATGGCACGAGCCCCGACCCTGCCGCCGTCATCGGGGGTTCGTTTCTCGCGCTGCGGGAGACACTCGGTGCCGCGTGGTCGCTCCGGATCATGGAGCGGTTCAACGCCGAAGCCGAGTCGCGGGGCTGGCCCTGCCGGCTGCGGTTCGACGGGCTTCATGGAGCAGGGGAGGCGGGGGCGGATGCGGGGTGGCGGGACGAGGCGATCCGCACGGGCCGAGCCCTGCTGCGCCGGTTCGTGACGCCGGAGTGGATGCGGCGGCACGCCGGCCACCCCCACGAGAACCCGTGAAAAACCCGGCCAGATTGGTGGGGTGGGGTTCGCGAGTTAGACTGCGAACTCTTCGCTGCCGAGGGCCGTACGAACGGCAGTTTCTTTCTCCACCGACCACGATCAGGAGCGCATGCCATGTCCGATGAAGCCCAGTCCAACCAGCCGGTGCCGGTGCCCGTCGACGAGTCGCACATCGTCGCGACCTATGCCAACTTCTGCCGCGTGACGGGCACGCCCGAAGAATTGATCGTCGACTTCGGCCTGAACAAGCAGGTCGCGGGCACCTCGCCCGAGACGATCCAGCTCACGCAGCGGATCATCGTCAACTTCTTCACGGCCAAGCGGCTCGCCTACGCCCTCTCGATGGCGGTGGCCCGCCACGAGCAGGCGTTCGGCAACCTCGAGACCGACGTGCAGAAGCGGGTCGTCCACCAGCAGTCCGCGCGGGGCTGAGAGGAGGCGGCCCGAGGCCTCGCCCAATGTCCAGCTACGACGAATCCGAGGAAATCGAGCGGGCAAAGCGGGAAATTCACGACTTCCTCGGCCGGCTTGAACAACTCGCCCACGGCGACACGTCCGTGGGCGAGTTTTTCGGTTTTCTCCGTCAGGAGATGCACCGGCTCATGGAGTCGGTGGCCGAGGTCGTCTGGGTCGTCGGCGAGAACGGGCAGGTCGAGCCCGCGAGCCACGCCGGCATCGACGCCACCGGCGTGAGCGGCACGCCCGCCGCCGTCGACGCGCACAATCGCCTCGTGACGGGCCTGTTCGGCAGCCCCACGGGGCTGATCGTTCCGCCGGGCGGCAGCGTGGCCGGCCCGGACGGCGTGGTGGCGGGCAGCAACGAGAGCGGCCTGGTCGTGATCGCCGCGCCGATCGACTCGTCGGCGGGCCGGGCCGGGCTCATCGAGATCTTCCATCACCCGAACCAGGACGACGTGCAGCGGGGCTACCTGCGGTTTTCCGAGCAGGTGGCGGGGCTCGCCGCGGTCTACCTCGACCGCCGCCGGAATGCCCAGCAGCTCTCCGACCAGCGGCGGCAGTTGGCGGAGATCGACGCCCAGCAGTCGGCGCTCTCGCAGGTGGAACGGTTCAGCCGTGCGGTGCACGAGTCGCTCGATCCCGTGGCCACGGCGTTCGTGCTGGCCAACGAGGCCCGGCGGATCATCGGCTGCGACCGCGTGAGCGTGCTCGTGAAGCGGGGGAGATCCCTGCGGCTCGAGGCGGTCAGCGGCCAGGAGTCGGTGGAGCGGAGGGCGTCCGCGGTGCAGGCGATCGAGGCGCTCACCCGCGTGGTCGCCCGGGCCGGCGATCCCCTCTGGCACCCCGATGCCGAGGCCGAGGTCCTGCCGCAGATCGAGCAGGAGCTTGAGAACTACATCGACGAGTCGCACGCGACGGCCCTCGCGATCATCCCGCTCGCCAAGCCGCGGCCGACCGCCGTGGTGAAGCCGGGAGGCGTCGACGCCGTGGCGGTGGCCAAGGCGGAGGCCGCCCCCGCCGACAACCCCGAGCCGATCGGGGCGCTGGTGGCCGAGTGGTTCTCGTCGGCTGCGGTCGATGGCGGCCGGCGGGCCCGCGTGGAGCTCGTCGCCGAGCACGGCAAGGTGGCGCTTTTCAACGCGCTGTCGCACACCGGGCTGCCGCTCTATCCGCTGCTCAACTTCCTGGGGAAGTCGCGGGTGCTGACCACGGCCCGCAACCTGCCGAAGACCGTGGCCGCGGCGCTCGCCGCCCTCGCGGCGCTCGCCGCGCTGGTCTTCGTGCCCGCCGAGCTCCGGCTGGAGGGCAAGGGCACGCTCGAGCCCGTGCATCGCCGCGAGGTCTTCGCCCAGATCGAAGGGGTGGTCGAGAGGATCGAGCCCGGGATCGAGGGGGGGGCCGAGGTGAAGGCCGGCCAGCTGCTGGCCATGCTCCGTAACCGCGACCTCGAGGTGGCGATCGCCGACGTCGTGGGCCGCAAGGCGTCGAGCGAGGAGCAGCTCGTCTCGACGCGGCGGTCGCTGCTCGAGGACGACAAGATCTCCGCCGACGAGAAGCTCCGGCTCGCCGGTCGGCGGGCGCAGCTCGAGCGGGAGGTGGAGAGCCTCGAGGCGCAGCTGGCCCTCTACGCCGAGAAGAAGAAGGAGCTCGAGGTCCGCAGCCCGATCGAGGGCGTGATCGTCACCTGGCAGGTCCGCGACCTGCTGCTCCTCAGGCCGGTGGAGAAGGGGCAGGTGCTGATGAGCGTGGCCGACAAGACCGGTCCGTGGGAGCTCGAGGTCAACATGCCGGACGACCGGCTCGGCCATGTGAACCGGGCCGCCGCGGAGGCCCGGGCCGCGGGCCGGGAGCTCGAGGTGGACTACATCCTCGCGACCGATCCCGGCACCCGACACCGCGGCAGCGTGAAGGAGATCCACGAGCAGGCCGAGGTCCGCGGCGACGAGGGCAACACCGTGCTCGTGCGGGTCACGATCGACCCGTCGCGGCACGAGAAGGAGGAGCTGGGGGCGGGGGCGAGCGTGACGGCGCGAATCGCCTGCGGCCGGCGGCCGCTCGGCTACGTCTGGTTTCACGACGTGCTCGCCTTCATCCAGACGCAGATCCTGTTCAGGCTGTGGTGACCGGCGGCAGACGGAGGGAGAACCCGATGAAGAGCTTCATGACGGCGGGCGTGGCGTGCGGGGTGACGCTGGCGGCGTGGTCCGCACCGGCGGCCGATGCGGTGCCGGGGCCCGTCCTCGAGCGCTGCCTCGTGTCGCTCGTCGACGAGGCGAAGCTCTCGGCGGGTGAGGCCGGGCTGCTCGTGGAGATGGCGGTCAAGCCGGGCGACCGCGTGACCGCAGGCCAGGTGATCGCCCGGATCAACGACGACCAGCCGCAGATGGCGAAGCTCCGCGCCAAGGCCGAGCACGACCAGGCGATCTCCAAGGCCGAGAGCGACGTCGACGTCCGGTATTCGCAGAAGGCGCAGGCCGTGGCCCGAACGGCCTACGAGAAGGCCGAGCAGTCGCACAAGTCGGTGTCGGGCGCGGTCACCGAAGTGGAGCGGGACAGGCTGCGGCTCGAGTGGGAGAAGAGCGGCCTGCAGATCGAGCAGGCCCAGCTCGAGCGGCAGCTCGCCGCGCTCGCAGCCAAGGTCAAGGAGGCCGAGGTCGACACCGCCGAGATCGAGATCCGCCGCCGGCAGGTGAAGTCGCCGCTGGACGGCGAGGTGGTCGACGTGCAGGGCAACTCGGGCGAATGGATGCAGGTCGGGGCGCCGCTCGCGCAC
>CAIKWU010000216.1 GCA_903831155.1 uncultured Planctomycetaceae bacterium
GAGAGCTTCAACGACGGCATGACCGTGACGGTGAGTGGGTCGATGATCGGGCTGACCAGCAGCTCGAACACCAAGATCCACGAGTTCAACGATATCGAGCCCCTCCACCAGCCGAAGGACCGAGCCGGCACGGGCGGCCATGCCCCGATCCTGTTCGCGGACCTCCACGTGGAGAAGGTGCAGGACACCGTTACCTCCGGCACGGGCACGGAAGTGACCACCAAGGGCGACGGCTACATCGGTAACGGCGTGGCCCGTGACGGCACGGGCAAGATCACCTCCGTGGCGATCGGCCCGGCCGGCTACCAGGAGATCGCCGACCAGATCTGGGTGCGGCGGCTCCGCAACCAGCAGACCGCGTCGGGCAGCGTCAACGAGTGAGCTGCACGGTCGGCTGACATTCAGACGGTGTTGATCATGCCGCGGCCGCCTTCGGGCGGCCGCGGTTTTTTCATGGCCTGCCCGGACGCACGCCGCCGGCGATCAGGCCGTGACGGGAAGGTATAGTGTCGACGATGTCAGCCACCACGCTCGCCGCCGCCCCTGAGAATCAAGGCACCGCAGCCGTGCCCGCGCCACTCGCCGCGGATGCCGCGGTCAGCGGCGCGCTCCGGTTGCAGATCGCCGCCACGCTCGTGGGCGCCACGCTGCTGGTCTGCTCGCTGGTGGCCCAGGTCCTCTGGAGCAAGGACTTCTATCCCGCGGTGCCGGCCGCTCTGGCGGCCGTCCTGCTGGGCACGCCCCTGGTGGGAGCGGCCCTCCGCGACCTGGTCTGCGGGCGGACCGGCATGAACGCGCTGGTCGCCTTGGCCGTCGCAGGGGCGGCCGCCACGGGCAACTACCAGGAGAGCGCGGCCGTGTCCCTCTTCATGATCGTGTCGGGCCTGATCGAGAAGCGGACCGCGATCGGCGCCCAGGCCAGCATCGAGTCGCTCATCAAACTCGCGCCGACGAAGGCCCAGCGGCTGACGTCGACCGGAGAAGAGGCTGTCGAGGCCAAGGAACTGCGGGCGGGAGATCGGGTGCGGGTTCGGCCGGGCGACAACATTCCCGCCGATGGCCGCATCGTCGCCGGCTCGAGCACGGTCAATCAGGCCAGCATCACGGGTGAGTCGATCCCCGCCGACAGAGCCGTGGGCGACGACGTTTTCGGCGGCACCATCAACCTCACCGGCGTGCTCGACGTCGAGGTGACGAAGGCCGGCGGCGACACGCTCCTCGGCCGCGTCAAGGATCTGATCCTGGAGGCCGAGCGGACGAAGACGCCGATCATGCGGCTCGTCGACCAGTATGCCGTGTGGTATACGCCGACCGTGCTCATGCTCGTGGGCGTGGTGTTGTTCTTCGCCCTGCGGACCGACCCCGACACGGCCTTCAGCCGGGCGATCGCCATGCTCGTGGTGGCCTGCCCCAGCGCCCTGATCCTGGCCACGCCCACGGCCATGGTGGCGTCGCTCTCGGCAGCGGCCCGTCTCGGGGTGCTGGTGAAGAGCGTGGTCACCCTCGAGGCGGCCCGCAACATCACGGCCATCGTGTTCGACAAGACGGGAACGCTCACCACCGGCGTGCTCACCGTGACCAAGCTGATGCCGATGCCTGGCATCGCGGGCGCGGAGCTGCTGGGCGTCGCGGCGGCAGCCGAACAGGACAGCCGGCATCCGGTGGCCCGGGCGGTGACCGAGATGGCGCGTCGGGCCAAGATCGCGCTCGATCGCCCCGACGCATTCGAAGAGGTCGCGGGCCGGGGCGTGGCCGCGACGGTCGGCGGCCGGCGGGTGATGGTCGGCCGCGCGTCGTGGCTGGTCGACGCCGTGGACGGCCTTCCCGCGGAGGATGCAGCCATGCTCGCCGGCCTGCAGACGGCCGACGAGACCGAGGGGATGAGCGTGCTCGCGGTGGTTCGCGACGACCGGCTGATCGGCTGGATCGGCCTCGAGGACAACGCCCGCCCAGAAGCAGCCGAGGCGGTCGACAGCCTGCGGCGGCTCGGCATCGACCGGCTGGTGATCCTGACGGGCGACCGGCGGAGCGTGGCCCGGAAAATAGCCGACCAGATGCACTTCACCGAATACAAGGCCGAGGTGCTGCCGCACGAGAAGCTGGAGATGGTCGACGAACTCAAGGCCCGCGGGCATCGCGTGGCCGTGATCGGCGACGGGGTCAACGACGCTCCAGCCCTGGCGGCGGGCGACATCTCGATCGCGATGGGCGCCGCCGGCAGCGATGTCGCGATCAACTCCGCGAGCATCGCCCTGCTCAACAGCAACTTGAACCGGATTCCGTTCCTCGTCGAACTCTCGCGACGGACCATCTCCGTCATCCGACAGAACATGATCGTGGGCGTCGTGTTCATCGTGGCCTTCCTGGCTTTGGCCGGGGCGGGATACGTCTCCCCCGTCGCCGCCGCGGCCCTCCACATCGCCAGCGGCTTGATCGTGGTGTTCAACTCCGCTCGCCTCGTCCGCTGCGGTGAAGACCTGGAGCAGGCCGAGGCCGCGAGGGCGGCCGGGCCGGCGGCGAACTGACGGCCGGGCCGGCCGCCGGCACAAAACGCCCCGGATGCGTGACTGGCCCCGCCGGTTCTGCGGCGGCGACACGATTCCGCGCGCTCGTCAAATCCTCATAACACGGCCGACGGTTTCTGAACGAGAATCCTCCTGCGTGACAGTTGCGGTCCCCGCCTGTGGTCGCCCTCGGACCCATCGCCGCAGGAGTTACAGTGTTGTTGTGCCAGCCACCCGTCCAGGTTCGCCGTCCGCGGCTCCTGCGCCCGGGAATGACGGTCGTCGAACTGCTCACGGTCGCTTCGGTGGTCGCGATGCTCGTCGCGATTCTCCTCCCTGCCATGGCCGCCGTGCGCGACGGGTCGCGGCGGACTGCCTGCGGGAACTCGGCGCGGAGCCTCGCCAAGGCGTTTTCGGCCCACGATGCCAGCCTGGGGCAGATTCCGGGCTGGCGAAACGCGCTGGAGCCGTACACGACCGCTCAGGCGGGAATGCCGGGCGGAGTCGGCGTTGGCCGCCATGGTGCGTGCGTCTCCTGGGCAGTGCCGATCCTGGCGTACGTCGGGGAAAAAGAGATCGCCGACTGGTATGCGACATTCCGCACCGACCGGACGGCGACCGACGACGCACGACTCAAGCGGGTCGCGGTGTTTGTCTGCCCATCGGCCATCGTCGACAGCCCAGCCCCGTTGTCATACTGCGTCAATGGGGGCAACGGCGGCGCGGTTTTGTCAGGGTCCGCACCGGCGGCCCGGCGGCAATACCCTGCGGACGGCGTCTGCGGAGATGCCGCCGGCAACCTGCCCTCGCAGGCGTGGTACGTGCAGGCGGGTGAGGCCGCCGCGTACGCACCGGTCCGCATGTCGCTCGGCGCCGTGGCCGAAGGAGACGGCACGAGCACGACCCTGCTGCTCGCGGAACGCACCGGCATCGCCGCGCCCCGCGACGTGTCGTGGGCCGATCATTCCCTGCCGGCGGTTTCCAATCCCTTCGATGATGCACGGAAGTCGAACCATGCGGTGCTCCAAAACGTGGCATCGCCTTCCGGTGCGACCCCCTCCAGCCAGGCCACCGCCGTTTGGATGACGAAGCGGAACGATGCCGCTGTTCGATTTCCGTCGTCGCAGCACGGCACGGGCTTCGTAGCCGCGTTCTGCGACCAACACGTCGCCTTCGTGAGCGAGACGATCGACGAGTGGGTTTATGCGCAGCTGCTGTCGAGCAGCTCCGTGCCCGGGAAACTCTCGGAGCAGGTTCGTCGGCTGCAGCGGAAGCCGGGGCCCGATGGGTCGGTGACCGACTACGTGTTCGACGAATCCGACATTCGACCGCGGGGACGATGATCCCACGCCACGGCGGATCCGCTCAGCCCACGTCCCGGGTCTGAAACAGCAGCACCGCCAGGCCGAGGGCGGCGATCACCATGCAACCGGCGTAGGCGGTGACTGCCCCCAAATAGCCCGCGGTCATCGCGTGGCCCTGCGTCAGGGCGTCGGCGGGCCAGAAAAACTGCAGGTTCGGCACGAACGCGTAGACCGGCCAGCATGCGGCCACGAGCCATCCCGGCCGGCCACTCGGCTGCATCACCACGCTGCCGAGAAAATACTCGCTGACGAGCCCCACGAGAAACACGCCCGCGCAGGCGAGGAGCGTGGGCAGCTGCGCCAGTCGCGTGGACGACGCGATGGCGACCGCGGCGAGCACCAGCACCGCCTCGAGCACGAGCGTCAGCGCGATGATCACCTGGCCGTCCCAGGCGTTCCGCGGATCCTGAAACCGCCACTGGCGATCGATGCACCACACCAGTCCGACCGCCACGGTGAGCATGGATGCCATCGAGACCACGAACACACTGGGGAACGGCCTCCGGTAGAGATAGTTGGCGAGGCCCGCCCCGACGGTGGCGAGACCGCCACAGGTCAGCCCGAAGACGAGCACCGGAAGATCGAAGGCATCATTCATGTTCTCGCCCGACTGCACCTGGTGCCGGACCCCCAGCAGAAACACCATCGAAAGCGTCCAATGCGCACAGGCCAGAGCCGCCGCGACGCCGAGGTATTTGCCGATCACGAGGCTGGGCCGCGAGACCGGCTTGCTGACCACCGCCAGCACCGTTTTGTTGTCGATCTCACGGGTCAGGACGCTCGTCGCCGTGAAGGCGGCCAGCAGCAACCCGCAGAGGAAAAGCGTGCTCAGTCCGAGATCGACCAGCAACTTGTTGTCGTCGTCGAGCGTGAACGCCGCGAGGTTGACGTTCAAGACAAGCGCGAGGATGCCCACCACCACCAGGACCACGAAAACCGGCTGCCGGATCGACTCGAGAAAGGCGTTGCGGGCGATGGCGAAGAGCGGCATGTGGGGGTCGGCCCGAGGCCTCCTCAGGACGTACTATAGCCGGAAGCGTGGGGAAGATTCGCGGCGGCGACGCTCACAAAACCCTCACGATCGCCTGAAGGAACGACTGCCCCCGGCTACGATGGTAAAGTCGGGGTGGGCGACATTCGGCCTCGTCGGCGGGCACGGGACTCATCGTGAAGCGAGATCAGTTTCTCTATCGCCGCGGGACGACCGCCGCCCTCGTCGGCTTGGCGATCCAGGTGATCCTGAGCCTGGCGTTCGCCCTGGTGGGGCTCTGGACGCAGAGCCCCGCGATTCAGGCCGCGACCTGGCACATGCTGATCGGCGTGCCGATCTGGGTGATTCTCGCCCTCGTCTATTCCCAGTACGAGGTCGAGCGGCGGGAGAGCCTCGCCGCCGAGAAGCTGACTGCTCAGGACGCCGCGTCGTCCGTGCTCTTCGGCGACCTCTCCGACGAACTGCTCCGGGCGCGGCAGCGGCTCGCGAATCTCCTCGGCTACGGGCTGGCCACGGTGAGCTTCCTGGTCGCGTCGGCGCTCATCCTGGGCGGCCTGATCCTCCTCTGGCGCTTCATCGCACTCGCCGCCGCCCGTGACCCGGGGGTCGTGACGACCCTCGCGCCGGGGGCCAACCCGGTCAGCCTGATGTTCGTCTCGGGAGCGCTGGCGTTCGTGGCGTTCATCGCCGCCCGTTGGATCAGCGGCTACACGCGAGTCAGAGAGTGGCAGCTTCTCCGCGGTGGCGCCAGCTATCTGATGAGCTGCTTCGTGCTGGCGGTCCTGGTTCTCTGTGGATCGATCGTGGCCGCGCTGCTCGACGATACCTGGTTCTTTCGCGTGGTGGCGGTGGCCGTGCCGGCGGTGATGCTGCTGGTCGGGCTGGAAATCCTCGCCACGGGACTCCTGGAGGCGTATCGTCCGAAGCGGCCGGGTGAACCGCCCCGTCCGGCGTTCGACAGCCGGGTGCTCGGCCTTCTCACCGCACCGGAGTCACTCGGCCAGGTCGTCGGCGAACTGATCAACTACCAGTTCGGCGTCGAGGTGTCGCGGAGCTGGCTCTACCGCCTCCTGGGCGACTCCCTGACACCGCTGACTCTTTTCGGCGCGGCGGTCCTCTTCGCCCTCTCGTGCCTGGTGGTGGTCGGGCCGGACGAGCAGGGCGTGGTCATGCGGTTCGGCGCACTCCACGGCCCCGCCCGGGAGCCCGGCCTGCACCTGAAGCTGCCCTGGCCCATCGAGACGGCGGCGACCTACCCGGTGGGCAAGGTGCAGCAAATCAGCGTGTCGAGCGACGCCGCCGGACGAGCCGCCGGAGAGGATGCGCTCCTGTGGACGGGCAACGACGATCGACTCGCGACGATCGGCATGGAGTACTACCCGACGGTGCTGGAGGCCGCCGCGGCTGGGTCGGCGGCGTCGGGCATGGGCCTCGTGGCGGCCGACGTCGTGGTGCAGTATCGCGTGCGGGACTTGCTCTCGTTTCTGGCCGGGTCGCTCAGCCCCCGCGAAGCCCTCGCGGTCCTGGCCCAGCAGGAGGCCAGCCGCTACCTCGGCAGCCACGCCCTCGACGATCTGCTGACACGCGGCCGGACGGCGGGCGGTCCCGTCCTCGAGCAGGCCATCCAGGAGCGGATCGACGCGCTGGGCCTGGGCCTCGACGTCGTCGGAGTTGCGATCACGTCGCTGCGTCCGCCGGGGGGCAAGGTGGCCCGGGCCTTCCACCGCCAGATCGGTGCGCAGCAGGATCGTGAGACCCTGATTCAGGGCGGACGCAAGGATGCCGTCATGACGCTGGCGCGGGTTGCCGGATCCGTCGAACTCAGTTCTCGCATCAACGCCGCGATCATCGAACTCGACGCGCTCCGAACCGGCGGCCAGCAGGCCGGCGCGGCCCCCGAAACGACGCGGCTGATCGCCGCCCGGGAGGTCGAGATCGAGGAACTCCTCGGGGAGGCCCGCGGCGAGGCCGCCGAACTGATCCATGCGGCCCGCGGTTACCGCTGGTCGAAAGCGATCGGCGAGCGGAGTGCCCAGGAGCGCTTTGCCGGCGAGCTGCTCGCCTTCGAGAAGTCTCCCGACTACTACCGCGTCCGCCGGTTCCTCGAAGTTCTCGCCGACGGCCTCGCCGACCGACGAAAGTTCGTGATCGCCGGCGACCACGGCGATCTGCCGGTCCTGCGCATGGACTTCAGCGATTCCGCCTCGGCGATCGACACCCTGCTCGGCCAATGAGTTCCATCCTTCCCGCGTGCGTGCTGCGGACAGACATCCTGCGATGAAACACACCTTCACGATGCTCGTCGGGGCCGCGATCACGATCGCCCTCCTCGCCTACACCTTCCTGTACCAGGTCCGCTACGACCAGGTGGCCGTCCGCACCACCTTCGACAAGGCCGACGCCTCCAGCGTCCAGAACACGCCGGGGCTGAAGTGGCGGTTGCCTTGGCCGATCCACAAGGTGACCCACTATTCCAAGCGGCTGCAGCTGCTCGAGGACAAGCTCGAAGAGCTGCAGACCGCCGACGGCAAGAGCGTGATCGTCCGAACCTACCTCACCTGGCGGATCGAGAATCCTCTCGACTTCTACATCACGCTGAAAGACCCGGCCGAAGCGTCGCGTCAGTTGTCGAGTCGGCTGCGGGAGATCCGCGGAATCATCAGCCGCTATCGGCTGGACGAACTCGTCAACATCGACCCCGCCAAGCTCAAGCTCACCGCGATCGAAGACGACGCGAAGCGGGCACTCGAGGAGTCGCTGGCGGCGGCGGGCTACGGACTCGAAGTGGTGAGCGTGGGCATCTACAAGGTCGTGCTCCCGGAGGCGACCACCGAAAAGATCTTCGAAACCATGATCAAAACCCGCGAGCGGTTGGCGGAAAACGCCTTGCAGGAGGGGCAGGCCCAGGCTTCCGCCATCCGCAGCGAGGCGACCAGCGCCCGCGACCGCATCCTCGCCTTCGCGGAGCGGCGCGCTCAGACGATCCGCTCGCAGGGGGATCGTGAAGCCGCAAAGGAATACGAGAGCTTCGCCAAAAACGAGGAGTTCGCCATCTTCCTCCGCAAGGTGGAGGCCCTCAAGAAGATGCTCGACCACAACACGACGTTCGTGCTCTCGGCCGACAGCCTCGGCATCCTCGACTGGTTCAACCGGGCCCCGGGTCCCGAGGGTCCGTCGGCCGCGCGGCCGGCGGGCCCGGCACCGCCGGAAGGAGCGCGGCGATGACAGACGAGCGTGACATCGAGCGGCTGCCCGCCACGGTGGAACTCGACCCGGCGCAGCAGTCGCTCGCCGAGGCCCTGCGGGTCAGTTTCGGAATACTCAAGCTGGCGATGCTCGCAGCCCTCGTGGCCTACGCCTTCAGCGGCACGTTCAGCGTGGGCTCCAACGAGGCGGCGCTGCGGCTCCGTTTCGGCGATTACGTCGGCGCCCCCGGCGAACGGGTCTTGGACCGCGGCACATACCTGGCGGCCCCCTTCCCCATCGAGCAGGTCGTGAAGATCGACACCCGTCCCATCACGCTCACGCTCGACCGGGAGTTCTGGTACGAAACCGGCGATTCGGATCAGGGGATGACCCGTGACCAGATCCGCACCTCGCGGGCCCGACCCCTCAATCCGCTCCGCGACGGATCGCTGCTGACGGGCGATCTCAACATCGTCCACGCCCGCTGGACGGTGACGTACCGGGTCACCGAACCCGTGCAGTTCGTGACGAACGTCGGCGACCGGCAGTTGGCCGAAAAGCTGGTGCGGTGCGCCGTGCAGCATGGGATCGTCCAGGCGGTCGCCCAGTTGCCGGCCGACGAGCTCCTCAAGGGGGTCGTGAACCGCGAGGTCGCCATGGCGGTGGCCCAACGGAAGCTCGTCGAGATGGCGACCGGCCTGACCATCGATCAAGTCGCCCTCGACAAGGTGACGGCCCCCGTCAGCGTGACCGGCAGCTTCGACGCGGTGACGACGGCCGAAACGGATCGCGCCCAACGCATCGTGGCGGCACAACAGGATCGGGCCCGGATCCTCGGTGAGGCGGCGGGCGAGGGGAGCGATCGATTCCTGGCCCTGCTCGACCGTTTCGAGCGGGCGACCGAGACCGGCGCCGACGCCGACGCGTCCGAAGCCGAGGCGGCCATCGGACAAGCGCTCGAGAGCCTCACGATCGAGGGAGCGGCGATCGGCGGTGAGGTGGCCCGGATCGTGAATACCGCCAGAACCTACCGGACGCAGGTCGTGGAACGGGTGAAGGGCGACAGCGAAACGTTCCAGCGGCTGCTGCCGCAGTACCTGCGGAATCCACGGATCATCCTTTCGCGGCTCTGGGAGGACGCCCGGGAACGCATCCTGACCGGAGATGTCGAGACCTTCTATACGGTTCCGGGGAAGTTGGAGCTCCAGCTCAATCGTGATCCCGTGATCCAGAAGGAACGCCAGCAGGAGCAGATCCGGTCGCTCAAGGAGCGGCAGGCGGGATTCGGCAAGTAGAAGGCGGATGTCGGGAGGCACGTCATGGAGGCGGCGGCGATGGCTCAGGGCGATGCACGGGATGTGAACGAGGCGGGCGGGCAGCCGCACCGCGATGCCGCCCAAGGCATCGACATCAAGTGCGTCGGGCTCGCCAAGACCTTCCGGGACTTCTGGATGCGGCCCCGGGTGAGGGCCGTCGATGGCGTCGATCTCGAGGTCCGCCGCGGCGAGGTGTTCGGCCTCCTGGGCCCCAACGGCTCCGGCAAGAGCACCACGATCAAGATGCTGCTCGGCCTCCTCTCCCCCACCGCCGGCAGGATCGCCGTCCTCGGGCATCGACCGCGGGACGTGCGGTCGAAGCGACACATCGGCTACCTGCCCGAAGAGAGCTACCTGTATCGGTTTCTGTCCGCCCGGGAGACGCTCGACTACTTCGGCCGCCTCTTCCGGCTTCCCTCGCGGGTGCGCCGGGAGCGGACCGACATGCTCCTCCGCATGGTCGGGCTCGACGCCGTGGACCACCGGCCCGTGGGCGAGTTTTCCAAGGGCATGCAGCGTCGTGTGGGCCTCGCCCAGAGCCTGATCAATGATCCACAACTGCTGATCCTCGACGAGCCGACCAGTGGCATGGATCCGGTCGGGGCGCGGCAGATCAAGGATCTGATCGCTGAACTCGCCCGCCGCGGCAAGACGGTCCTGCTCTGCACGCACCAGCTGTCCGATGTCGAGGATCTCTGCACCCGGGTGGCAATCATGTTCGGAGGGCGGGTCAGGGCCGAGGGAACCTGCGACGAACTCCTGGTTCGCGAGGATCGAACCACGATCGCAACCGAGGCCCTCGCGCCCGAAGTGATCGACGAGGTGCGCGGCGTGCTCGCCCGGCGCGGCGTCCTGGCAGTCGACGTGGAGCGGCCCAGGCGAAGGCTCGAGTCGCTGTTCCTGGAGATCGTGGAGCAGGCCCGGGCCGAGGGTGCCCGGACGAGCGGCGCCCGATCGGGTGGGCCGATCGCCGAGTTTCTCACCGAGCCGGCCGTGGCCGACGCCGCGGACGCGGCTTCGCCCGGCGACCCGGCCCCCGTGGACCAGGCCTTGATCGACCGGCTCACCAACCACTGATCGATCGGGCACCGATGAAACCTGCCGCTCTTGCCCCGGCGCGACATCGCGACCTCGTCGTCTGGCTGGCGATCCTGATCGGACTCCCGCTGGTCGGACTCGCGACCGCGGCCCTGCTCGACGTGCAAGCAGGGCCGACCGCCGCGATGGCGGTGCGTGCCGTCGCGCTGGTGGCTGACACGGTCTGGCTGATGGTCGGTCTCGCCAGCCTGGCCCGACCCCAGGCCGCCTGGGCGACGGCCGCGGTGCATGCCTTCCTGCTCGGCGGCGGCGTGCTGGCGGCGGAAGGTCTCGCCAGGGTCGCGGGGACGACGGCGGGCGTGATTCTCGCCGCGACGATGGCCCTCGCCTCCACCGCGTGGATCTGGCACGTGTTCCGGGCGACAGCCCGCTGGCGCACGGCCGCGACCGCCGTCGCCGCCACGATCGCGGCCTGTTCCACGATCGCCTTTCTGATCCGCCACGAGTGGCTGCTTGCGGCCACCGGCCTCACGGGCGTGCTCGTGATGACGCTCTGCTGCGGTTTGGGCATCACCGCCATTCGCGCTTCCCTGGGCGGAGCGAACCCGATTACGGGCGTCGCCCGGGCCGTGGTGGAGGAAGCCGTGCAGATGCGGGCGGTCATCCCGCTGCTGGTGATCCTCGTGGTGCTCGTCCCGACACTGCCTCTCGTGCTCGATCATTCAGAACGGCTGCAGTATCGCGTGCAGTTCGTGCTCAACTGGGCCCTCGGGGCCACGTCACTGATTCTCAGCGTGCTGACGATCATCCTGACGTGCGGATCGGTCTGCGGAGATGTCGAGTCGAGGCGCATCCACATGACGCTCGCCAAACCGCTGCACCGCTGGGAGTATCTTCTCGGAAAATGGCTCGGCATCGTGTTCTTCGACCTTCTGCTCGTCGCCGTGGCAGGCGCGGGCACCGCGACTTTCGTGGCGATCCTGGCACGAACCGACGCCAGTGACGCGGCGGACCGTGCGGCCATCGATCGGGAGGTGCTGACGGCCCGCGTGGCCTCCGCCCCGCTCCCGGCCGACCCGGAGAACCATGAGGCCGCCATCGAGGCGGCGATCGCACGCCTCGAGAAAGACGATCCCGATGCCTTCTCGCGAAATCCCGCCACGGCCCGCCGGCGGATCCGCCAGGAATACGAGTGGCAGTGGCATACGGTGACGGCCGACATGGTGTCGACGTTCGTGTTCCGCGACCTGGCGGACGCCAAGCGGCAGGCGGACCTCGATCCCGCCACCACCATCCAACTGCAACTCCGGCCACGAGCCTACAACGTCGACATCGATCTCGCCGACGTGCGGTTCGTCGTCTGGCTCAACGACCGGCCGTGGCCCGTCGTCGACGGGCAGCACGTCGAGCAAACGCTCCCGACGCTGGCCGTGACCGTCCTCGATCTGCCCGCCGCGGAAATCACGGCCGACGGCGTCCTCACCGTGACGGTCGCCAACAGGAATCTCGTGCCTGCGGGCGAAACCAAACCGACGGCGATCACGTTCTCGCCGGGCGACGGCATGCGGGTCTACCGCCGCGTCGGCGGATTCGCCGGCAACTTCATCCGCTGCCTGGCGGTCATGTGGATCAAGCTCTCGATGATCGCGGCCGTCGGCATCGCAGCCGCATCCAGCCTGGGCTTTCCGATGGCGATGCTCGCCTCGCTCGTCGTCTACGCCGCCGCCGTCGGCAGCGGATTCCTCCGCGACGCCCTGGGCCGCTACAACGTGGTCTCGTCGTCGTGGATCGCCGCCACGGCCGAGCGGCTCCAGGCCACCCTGGAATACGTCGTGCAGCTGCGATTCTACGAGGCCTTTCGCATGGCCTACGGCTTCGTGACGGATGCCGCACTATGGGCGATTCCGTCGTTCTCCGATTTCGACGCCGTCGCCAGTCTGGCGACCGGCACCGCGATCGGCGATGCGACCCTGCTGGCGTGCCTGTGGCGGATCGGCCTGGTGGCTCCGCTCGTGCTCGGGGCCATCGCCTGGTTCGCCTTCGACCGTCGTGACCTCGCCGGCTCGACCAACTGATACGGAGCGCGTGATGCCGGACCGTTTCGTGCAGTCTCTCGCCGCCCTCGCAATCGTCGTGAGCGTGACGGTCGCCGGGGTGCTTGTCCAATCGATCGCTCGGCAGCGCGAGACGCTCCGGCTCGTCGTGTCGACGGAAGGAACCAAGGGGATGCCGCCGCACGTGGCACTCGCCACCGCCGCACTCGGGACATTCCGCGGCCTGGCAGTCGACGTGCTCTGGGCCCGGGCCGACGCTCTGCAGACGAGCGGCGAGTTCTTCGAGGCCCAGACGCTGAGCCAGTGGATCACGACCCTGCAGCCGAGGTTTCCCCGGGTCTGGGCCTTCCAGGCGTGGAATCTCGCCTACAACATTTCCGTCTGCACGAAGGAGCCCGAGGAGCGCTGGGGCTGGGTGAATCGGGGCGTCAACCTGCTCCGCGATCAGGGCATCCCGCTGAACACCTCCGACCCCAATCTCCCGATGGAGTTGAGCTGGCTGTTCTTCCACAAAATTGGCGGGAAATCCGACCGCGAGCACTGGTACTACAAGGCCCGGTTCGTCCGGGAGTTTCGCGAGTTTCTCGGCGACATGACGGCCGGCCGCACGTCGGCGGAAGCGGTCGAGCGATTTCAGATGATCGTGCGCGCCGCAGACGAGCTCGACGAGGTGCGTCGCGACGCCGATGCGGCTGACGCGCTGCGGCTGCTCAAGGCCCATGGCGCGGAGCCCGACGAACGATTCCTCAGGATGCTGGGCCGCATCGTGCTCTACAACAGTTCGCTCGACGCCAAACTCATCGCCGGACGGACCCTGCCGGCGGGGACGAATCGCGAGCTCGTCGCGGCCTTGCTGGCGGACCGCAGGCTTGCCGACGCCGTGTTCGAAAAGCTGCTGCCCCACCTCCAGAAGCGGGTGCTTGAGGATCGCTATCACATGGACCCGGAGTTCATGCTCGCCCAGATGGAGCGCTACGGGCCTCTCGACTGGGGGCATCCGCACGCGCACGGCATCTACTGGTCCGAACGAGGGATCGAACTCGCCCGTGCCGGCCTCAGGCGGGATCGCTTCAACGAGCTGACCGTGATCAGGACCCGGCTGGGTAATCTCCAAAACCTGATGCGCAGCGGCCGGATCGAGTTCGATCCGCTCAACGACCGGATCGACGTGCTGCCCGACCCGCGGTTCATCGACGGGTATGAGCGCGGGATTCGCGATGCCGTGCAGCTCATCCAGTCGAGGGAGGGCGTCTCGGCTGCCGAGTTCGGCAGGGCCACCACCCAAGACCTGCTCACGGGCTACGAGTCGTTCCTGGAGCAGGCGACCGTGTTCGCCTACCTCTACGGCGACGAGCCGCAGGCCGCCGGGTGCTTCGGCAAGCTGGTGAAGATCGCCGCAGACACCGGTCGGGGCGACCAGCCGCTCTACACGGAGGGTCTCGACGGCTTTCTCGCGCTGCGTCTTGCCCAGGTCATGGAGATCGATGTCTCGAACACCCGCCAGTTCCTCGACGCCATGATCCAGCGGGCCATGCTGGAGGGCTTGGCGAAGGGCCGGCTCGACACCTTCAATCGCTTCGTCAAGCTCGCCTACACGCTCTACGATCGACGCTACGCCGCGAGTGCGGCGGGCACGAAGCACGTGGCCAAAGAGGCGCAACTCCCGCCGTTTCCCGAACTCGTGGCCGCCTCGTTCGAAAGCGCCATGAAGCAGGAGTCGACGCCGCTGCTCGTGAGGGCCAGGATCTGGGCGTGGGCTCCGGCCGAGATCAAAACCCTCGTCTGGCCGCGGCTTGGCCCCCTGCTGGCGGCCCAGGCGACCGCCGCCAACCTCGATCCGGAGCGGGCGTTTCCTCCACCGGCTGGGGCACCGACCCAAGGAGGCACGGCGGACGATGCAGCCGACGACTCCCGCGACGACGGCTGACGCAACGCCCCCGGCGTGGGCCACGGCGCTGGTGGTCGTGGTGTGCGTCGTGGCGACCTACGGCTCGATCGTCGGACACGGATGGCTCAACTGGGATGATCCGGTCCATGTGATCGCCAATCCCATGCTCACCGACGCGGACATCCGCGCGCCGCTGCGGCCGTGGCTGGCCGCGTATCGTGGGCTCTACATCCCGCTGAGCTACGACCTTTTCTGGCTGGAGAAGGTCGTTGCCGACCGCCGTGGCGAGAGGCCCGACCCGCGTCTCTTTCACGTCGTGAGTCTGCTGCTCCACGCCGGGGCCGGTGTCGTCGTGGCCAGGATCGCCACCAGGCTCGTTGCAGGCGGCTGGCCCGCCCTCGCCGCCGCCGGCGTGTTCGTGCTGCACCCGCTCCAGGTGGAGAGCGTGGCCTGGATCTCGGAGCAACGCGGCCTTCTCGCCACATTCTTCGCACTCGTCATGATCGAGCAGTCCCTCGTTCACCCTGCGAGCCGCTGGCGGTCGCTCGCCTGGCTCCTTGCCGCGGTGCTGGCCAAGCCCTCGGCGATCGCCGTGGTCCCGATGCTCGTGGCAATCGAAACGCTGTTTCGCACGACGACACTGCGGCACGCGATCCAACGCTCGCTCCCGGCAGCCCTGATTGCGGCCGTGGCGGGAGCGGGCACGGCGATCCTCCAGTCGGGCGAAACAACGGCGCCATGGACACCACCGTGGCTGAGAACCGTGGTCGCCGGCGACGCCCTCGCTTTTTACACCGCGAAACTCCTGGCGCCGGTCGGCCTGTGCATCGACTACGGCAGGACGCCCGCGGCCGTCTGTGGCTCCGTCAGCTCCTGGTGGGCGGCGGCCACCGCTGTCGTCAGCCTCGCGGCGGTGCTCGCGCTGCCACGCCTCGCCGCCGCCCGCGGTCCGGTGATGCTCTTCGTGCTCGGACTGTCACCGGTGCTCGGTCTGGTGCCGTTCACCTTTCAGGGCTTCTCGACGGTGGCCGATCGCTATGCAGCCCTCGCGCTGCTGGGCCCCGCGTTGGCGGTCGCGGCCCTGACCGCGCGGCTCCCTTCCCGGGGGCAGGTCGCCGCCACGGGCCTCATCCTGATCGTGCTTGGGTTCGCGTCGCGGGCCCAGACACGCACGTGGCGCAGCGAGGAGGCCGTCTATGGACGGGCGATCGCCATCAATCCCGAGAGCGTCCATGCCCGCGTCAATCTCGCGGTGTCGCGGATCGAACGGGGGCGACCGGCCGAGGCGGTCGGCCTGCTCGAGGAGGCAACGCGACTGCGGCCGGACGATCGCAAGGCCCATTACAACCTGGGCCTCGCCTGGCACGGCCTCGGCAGGCGTGCGACCGCGGAGCAGTGCTACCGCGCTGCAATCGCGCTCGACCCGACGTATGCCATGGCCCTCAACAATCTGGGCATCGTACTCGCCGAAACCACCAGGCCGGCCGAGGCGGCGGAAGCCTTCCGGGCCGCGATCCGTGCCAGCCCGGATTTCAAGGCCGCGATCGAGAACCTCCGGCAGGTCGAACGCCCGCAGGGCGGCAGCCCGCGGTGATCGACGGCAGCCCTGCATCGCGAGAGAAGCCCGCGTGGCTCCGTGGAGCGGAGCCGTGGCCTAACGCTTTTCAACGTCTTTGGTGTCGAGGACGTAATGCACCAACTCACCCTGGTGTTGGTACTTCTCGACGGCTTGTACCTCCGGCGAGCGATTGGCCTGATCGCTGGAAAGCAACTGGGCATACACCCACGGATCGACCAGTTCGCTGAGCACCAGAACGTGGCCGTCGCAAAAAGCTATGGGAAAGCCTTTGCCGTGGGCTGAAGACGGATACCGCAGGCCGGCATCGTTCGTTGCCCGACTCATCCAGCCGTTCCGGCCCGTCTTCGGATGCGGCGGATACGAGCTCCCCGTGACGACTTCCGTCGGCTGAAGAAAGCCATGAAGTGACTCCGCGGCAGGCGGGTCGGCCGTGGCGGGAAGCGGGTTGTCCGACCACTTCACGCTCCGCGGCACAAGCAGCCCGCTCCGCTCGGCGAGCAGGGCAGTCGTGGATTCGCCATCGGCCGAGCCGACGTTCTCCAGAGAGCAGGTCGCGGGATGATACTGCTGAGGGGCCCCGCCAGCGTCGGCGCCGGAGACGTACGCGTCGCTGGTGGCCAGGTTCCCGACGGCGTCGATCAGCACACCATCGCCACGATACTGCCGGGCGCCCGCACCGCTCACTTTGAGCGTGCGGGCACCGGTCCCCGCGTTCGCGACATACGACAACGCCGCCGGAACCTGCTGTGATTCGGCCGCGACGCTCGGGCACACATACGGTCCGATCCGCTTCACCGTCGCGTCATCCACGCCGGCACCACCCGTGTAGGTGTCATACCACTTGAAGATCTCCCGCTCGCCGAGGTACGGCAGCAAAACCACCGCCCACGAGACGCACGCCTTGCTTTTTTTGCCCGCCTGGATCATGGACCGCGAGTAGCCATCCAAGCGATTCCGCCAACCAGGGAGCTGGCCCTGAACCACCTCGTAGGCTGTGAATGCCTTTGCGAGCGAGGACAGATTGCCGAGGCAGCAAGCCTTCCTCGCCGCCTCGCGGGCCATACCCAAGGCCGGCATCAGCATCGCGGCCAGCATGGCCACGATCGAGATCACCACCAGCAGTTCGACCAACGTGAATCCGGGAATCCGCCGACCGCTCCGCGACTCCGTTCGCAGGATCAGGGGCGTGCTCATTCTTTCGGAAACCTTGCAGAGGGATCGGTGGGAGCCGCGATGGTATCCCTCGCATGTGAGGATTTGATGAGAGGGCTGGCCGCGGGATTGACCGACGGATTCGCGTGTTTTTTCAGCCCCGCGATCTATCATGCTTCTGCGGTAGGTTCGCCTCGGCGATGAACCAGCGGTCGTCTACGCGGCGTGCCGACGCCGTGAGACCTGCCGACGCCGCGAAACAGGAGGGTTGCTGGTGCCATCGGGGTCGGTTGTGGCGATCGTGGCCGTGCCGTCGTTCGCCGGGGTGCCGCGAATGGGCATCGCCGTATGGGCGGGCTTGCTCGCCACCGCGCTGTGTTCCGTCGCGATCTCGTACTGGGCCGCCGTCGAGACCGACGAGACCGAGATCCCCGGGGCCGCCTGGTACCGCCCGCTGTTTGCCCTCCTGCCCGCCTTGCAGGCGGCATTGGTGAT
Organism: uncultured Planctomycetaceae bacterium; assembly: GCA_903831155.1. Classification (GTDB taxonomy): domain Bacteria; phylum Planctomycetota; class Planctomycetia; order Pirellulales; family UBA1268; genus QWPN01. The sequence continues at coordinate 17,568 of CAIKWU010000216.1, forward strand.
CTGGTTCGGCTCGTGGGCGATGCCGGCCGCCTGGGGCATGCTGTTGGTCGCCCTTGTCTCGTTCGTGCGGCACCGCGATACGGTGATGCCGCAATCGCGTCTGCTGCTCTCGGGGCGGGGCCTGCGCAACGCCGGCGCCGAAGCCAGGCAGCGCTTCACCGACTGGCGTGGTGACAAGGGTGGCCCCGCCCCCTCGGTCAAGGAGCAGCTGAACCAGTTGCTCGACCGCGTGAAAGGCTCGCTGTCGAAGGCGACGCCATCAAGCCGCGGAGGATCGCGGGGCAAGGCCAAGACCACGAAGGGCAAGCACGCGGCCAAAAAGGCGACCGCCTCCCCGGCGGCCCACGATGCCTTCACGCTCTACCGCAAGGATGGCAACGTGCTGATGTCGCTCCCGCTCAGCGGCGGCGACAAGGCGACGGTGTCGGCAAACGTGCGAAACACCCAGAAACTGCTGATGGGAGCGGTCCGTGGCGGGGCGACCGACATGGTGATCGACCCGGACGGAAAGCATTACCTGATCCGCATCGGTGTCGGCGGGGGACTGAGGGAGGCGGAGAAAGTGCCGGCGGAGGCCGCCCGCGGCGTGATCGCCACGATCCGCGTCGTCGCCGGGATGAAATCCGGCGAACCCGGGGGCCGCGGAGAGTTCAGCATGGCGATCGCCGCCTTGCGTTGTCAGGTCCAGGTGGCGAGCAGCGCTGAAAAACATGGCGAAAAGCTCGTGCTCACCATCACCCAGGCGGCCGACAGCCTCCTCCACGCCCGACTCGAAGGCCTCGGCTTGCGGCCCAAGGTTTTCGAGCAACTCAAGGACATGACCCGCAAGCCTCACGGCCTGCTGATCATCGTCGGACCTCCGGGCGGTGGCCGGACATCCACCGCCTACGCGATCCTCCGGGAACTCGACGCCAAGGCGACCAAAATCACCACCATCGAGGAGAATGTGGAATGTCGCCTCGACGGCGTGACACAGATCGCGGTCGAGACGACCGGCGGCGCGTCGATTGCCAGCGTGCTCAAGATGGTTCTCCGCCAGGACCCAGACGTCATCTACCTGGCCGATCTACCCGACAAGACGACGCTCGAACTGGCCTGCCAAGCGGCCCTGACAGGCCACATGGTGTTCGCGGCAATGGAGGGCCGTGACGCCCTGGGCGCCCTCGACGAACTTCTCGAGACGGGCATCGAGCCGATGCTCGTGCAGACGTCGTTGACGGGAATCGTGGCCCAGCGACTGGCTCGGAGGCTCTGCCCGAAGTGTCGCGTGCCAATCGACCCGCCCACAGCCCTGCTGCGGAAATGCAACCTCCAGCCGGGAGCGATCGGCCGGATCTTCCGGCAGCGGGAAGGGGGCTGCCAGGTCTGTACCGCCACCGGCTTCCGCGGCCGCATGGCGATTCACGAGGTGCTCGCGGTGAACGAACAGGTGCGGCGGCTCATCACGAAGCCGCTGCCGATGCGAGATGTCAAAGCCGCCGCGGTGCTCAACGGCATGTTCACGATGCAGGTCGACGGACTCTCAAAGGTCCTGCAGGGTGACACGGCGATCGAGGAAATCCTGTCCGTGACGTCCTGAGCCGGTGTGGCTGGTCGCCGCGAGGCCCTGGAACCCAACTCATGCTCTACGAAGTGCTGGTGCTCGCTGCGGTCGGAGGCTGTGGATGGCTCGGTGTCCGGGTGGGCTTGGGTCCGATCGCCGCGGCCACGTTCGAGTTGCTGGCCTGCGTCGTCGGCGCAGCGATTCTGCACGAGCCGCTCGTCTCACTCCTCGACTCAGGAGTTCGCCTGGCGCTGGGTGACTTCAGTGTCGAGCCATGGCTCTACCCGCTTGTCTACGCAACGCTGACGGCCGGTGGATTCGCCGGTCTGCGCCGCATCCTTCATCGGGATTCGCTGCTGCCGGGTGATCCTCGCGACGACGCCCCTCTCGAGAGAGCTGCGGCGGCTCTCGCCGGGGGATTGGGGGGATTCGTGGCCGCGGGCGCGGTCATGATCGGCATCTCGATGTTGCCCGTTTTCTCGATGATCAAGCCGACACCCTCGCGAATGTTCCTCGACGCCGGCCGACCCATTCTTCAGGCCACCGCGGCGTTCGCGGGCGAGATGCAGGACGATCGCTCGCTCCCCGTTCACGGCGAGCCGCCCTCGCGGCCATCGGATCCGAACGCGCGGCTGACCAGCGAACCATGGTTTGATGCCGATGGCGACGGCGCGGTTGGCGAGACGGATCGATACAGCGACGTCGACGGCAATGGTGTCTACACGAAGGATCTCTACTACGCCGATCTCGACGGCGATGGCATGCGACGGCTGGGGCTGGTTGACAAGTACCTCGCGGGCTGCTGGCAGTACGAGGTGCTCCAGTTTGACCGTGAGCGTCCCGACGCACCGAAGCCCGCGCCGGAACCTGCCGCTGAACCTGCCGCTGAACCTGCCGCCCTAGAGCCCGTCGGCGGTTAGCCGCGCCTCGACCATGTCGGCCATCTCGCGGGCCTGGTCCTCCAACTCCTGGAGCAGCTCCTCGTCGTCATCGTCGGCCGCGCGGCGGGCGAGAAACAAGAGGTGCTGGGCCTCGTGCCTCCACGCCTTCAGCCAGTCGGGCCGTGTCGAGACCGGCCGGAAGATCAGCCGCTGGAGCCGCTCGAAGGTGTCCCCGTCGCTCGTCATGGCGACAGTCTAGCCCACCACCGCACCCCGACGCTGCATTCAGCCTCGTGTGCGGCGGCGGGCGGCGATCCCGCAACCGAGGACACCGGCCATCACCAACGCCGACGCCGACGGCTCGGGCACTTCGGAGATGAGGTCGCGGGTCGATGCCTCCTCGCCGGAGTCGATGGTGCCGTCGCCGTTCGAGTCGAACTCGATGAAGCCGTCGATGGCGGGGGTCGGCGTCATCGTCACGTTCTGGAACTCACCCAGCGTCGCCGCCATCTTGGTCTGGTAGCCGGTGTTCTGCGACGCGCCTTCCGCCCAGACGCGGAAGAAGAAGGTGCTCGGCGTCGTGGAAATCACCTGCGGGACGAAACTCGACCCCGAGAGCAGCACGGACCTGTAGCCGCTCGACGTCATCGCCGAGTTCGGGGTCGAAACCGTCACCAGGGAGTTTACGAGCAGCGGGTTCGTCACGATCGATCCAGCCCAGAGGGTGGCACGCAGGGAGTTCGCGGCTGAGGTCGACTGCCGAAGTTGACCTGACAACTGCACGACAAATCCGTCGAACGACGTCGTGCCGGATGCGGTGAGCAACTCGAACTGGTAATCGCGGTACTGACTGGCGGTTCCCGGCCACGTCGCGGAGCCTCCCGCAAGCACGGTGCCGAAGAGGGTCTGATTGGAGGTCGTGCCGGCGGGGTCGACATTCATGGTGATCACCTCCGCCACTGCCAGGCTGCCGAAAGCGGCCGAGACGAAGCAGACGAGAAGGCGACGAATCATGGAAACACACTCCTTAGGCCGGCTCCTTGGCCGGGGTTCCTTGGGCGACCGACACGATCCACGAAACGTATGTACGCAACGCCCCGCAGTGCGGCTACGCCTCGGTGCCCAAAAGGGACGAATCGGGCAGAATCAGGGACGAATCGGGATCGGGCGGGACGAATCGGCAGCGGCTGGGTCGCCGACCCATCGCCGATTCCCGGGCGACCTAGCGGCCGTCCTCCGGTGAATCCATGCCGTCGAACTCTTCGTCGTCCTCCCACGGCCAGAAGAACATCTGGACCTGCCGGAGGATCACGACGTCCTCCTCCTCGTCGATGTCGATCTGGAAGAGGAGCCCCTCGAACTCGC
>CAIKWU010000217.1 GCA_903831155.1 uncultured Planctomycetaceae bacterium
CCGGGGCGTGCCCCAGCGCCGCCGCGTCGGCCAGCCAGCCGCGGACCGCTCCGAACCCATCCGGCGCCAGGCGGACCGCCCGGATCACCGGCAGCGGCGCGACGGCGGCACAGGCGTCGGGCGGATCGCTCGCGTCGCCGGAGAGCCTGCCGTGGAGTTGGATCGCATCGAGCCCCACCTCGGCGGCCACCCGCCGCATCTCCTCGGCCGCGGCTCCCGCGAACACGCCCACCACGAGCACGTCGTCGGGAATGGCATCGGCCACCGTCCGTGCCGCGGCGGGGTCGAGGCACCGGGGCGAGCCGGGCACGAAGTTGAGGCCGATCGCATCGGCACCGGCCGCCGCCACCATCCGCGCGTCGTCGGCCGACGTCACGCCGCACACCTTCACGTGAAACATCGGCTCGTGGGCCACGCCGCGTCCTCGGACCTGATCGTCACAGCCGTCGCCACCGACAGCCGGTGCGGCGATTTCCCGACCGGAAAAGTCTACGGGCCGGCCGCCCTGTGGAGGAAGCCGCGGCCTCGTGTCGAAATCACTCGTGGCGGGCACCGCGCCCGAGCCATCGTCCTCCGACCGGAACCAGTCGCCCGATGCACGTCCCGAGCCGGCACCCATCGACCCGCCCGTTCATGGCCGCGCCGCGGACGCAGTTCTACCACCCGGCCACTCAGATCGATGCGGCACTGAAGTCGGTGGAGCGGTGCATCCGGCGGGGCGAGGGCGTGGCCCTGGTGGTGGGCACGCCCGGCACCGGCAAGTCGCTCCTGCTCGCGAAGGTGGCCGACGACGTCCGCGACGACTTCGACGTCGCCCTGCTTTCGGGCGCGAGCATCTGCACCCGCCGCGCACTCTGGCAGTCGATCCTCGCGGCGATCGGCGAGCAGTTTCGCGGGATCGACGAGGCCGAACTCCGGATCGCGCTCGTGGAACGGATCCGCGGCCTCGCCGCCACCGGCTCCGGGCTCGTGATCCTGGTCGACGAGGCCACCACGCTTCCGACCCGGCTGATCGAGGAGCTGCGGCTGCTCACCAACGTGCCCACTCCCCTGCCCGCGGTGCACATCGTGCTCGCCGGCTCGGTGCGGCTCGAGGAGATGCTGGCGGCGCCGCGGATGGAGAGCCTCGCGCAGCGGGTCGCCGTGCGGGCCTACCTCGAGCCCCTCGACCATGCCGAGACGATGGCCTACCTCCGCACTCAGACACGGGCCGCCGGGCTCGACTGGGACAGGCTCTTCGCCGCCGGCTGCGACGACGCGGTGTTCACGGTCACCGACGGCGTGCCGCGGCTGATCAACCAGCTCTGCGACCAGGCGCTCGTGCTCGTGGCGGAATGCAGCCGCCAGGTGACGCCCAACGACATCGCGATGGCGTGGCGGGAGATCCAGCGGCTCCCGGCGCCGCTCGGTCTCGAGCCGCGGCGGCCCGACCTCGATCAGGCGGCCCCCACATACTCAGCCTCGCCGGCCTTCGACGTCGACGACCTCTCCGGCGACGCCATGCCGATGATCGAGTTTGGCGTGGGCGACGGGGAGCCGACGCTCGTCGAGCCGATGCCGTCGCGGGATCGCCGCGAGCCCACGGCTCCCGCCTCCGGCGATCCCTGGAGCGGCCCCGACGTGGAGATGGCCGAAAGCCACGAGGACGACCCGTTCGCTCCGCTCTTCCACGACACCGCCCCCGACCCCGTCTCACCGTCGGTCCGGCACGACGACTTTCGCGACCGCCCGCACGTGCGGAGCCGCGAGGGCCACGCCCTCGGCCGGCTGCTGGCGAGCCTGCCCGCCGCCGGTGATCCGCCGCCGGCCGCCGTGCCACCCGCTCCGCCCGCCGATCCGGCCCCCGTGGCCGAAGCCGGCGACGACGACGCCGACATGGTGGTGGTCGTCGACGATGCCGACGACGCCGAGCCGATCGCGGGCCGTGTCGCGGCGGTCCGGCCCGGCGACTACCGCAGCCTGTTCACGCGGCTGCGTCGCGGCGACCGCCGCTGAGTCACCGCGGGTCGCTCCGCGGCCCCCCATGCAAACGAAAAGCCCCGGCCTGGATCACTCCGGGCCGGGGCCTCGCATGGACACATCGTACGGCGTGACTTCGACCACACCCATGGCCGCCCGGAAAGCGGCCGCTGCCCGTCCGGGGCACCCTTGGCGTGCCCCGCGACGGTATGTTCAGAAGCCTTCGTAGATCACGAGGATGTCGCCGCACTTCTGGAAGCGGATCACGACCGAGCAGCCGCAGCCGTAGTCGTACCGCACCTGGCCGCAGCCGAGCAGCGTGCACCGCGAGGCCTCGCAGGGGCAGCCCTGGCAGCAGGCCGGCAGGCACACCGGCACCGCCACGGTCTGGCAGGTCTCGGGGCTCGTCGGGGTGAGCACGGTCTGATAGGTCGGTTCTTCGCAGCAGCCCTTGTTGCAGTGGTGGTGCTTGCAGGCGTGCTTGTGTCGATACTTGATGCAGGGGTTCGTCGGGCACACCGTCTCGGCACCGCAGCCGGGCTCACACCCGCACGACGGATCCATGGCACAGGCCGGCTCGAAGGCCGAGCAGCCGGGCTCGACCGCGGCACAGCCGGGCTCGAGGTGGCGGTGATGACGGAAGCCGGCTTCGGCGAACGTGGCTGCGAAGAGCACGAAGGCCGCGGCGGCGAACGAACAGATCAGGACGGGCTTCAGGCGAATCATCGGAGAGAACCTCCATGGCAGAGACTGGGGACCGCCGGATCCTTCGAGCGGCGGTGGAACCGGGATGCGGCCCGGCTCCGCTCAACTCTGGCACACCGTTCGGACGAGTCAAAAATCCGATCCGCGGCGAACCGGTTTATCCGGAACGACCGGCGCAATCCGCCCCGGAAAAGCCCAACGCCGTGAGGCGTGGGGCGAATCGCTCCAAGACGCCGTGTCCAGCGTGGTGAGCCCGCGGCCTCACGGCCGGTCGGCTTGCACCATCTTCCGTACAAGCCCAACGCCGTGAGGCGTGGGGACTCCGCCCCTACGCCATCATCTGGCGGAAGCGGGCGAAGAGATACGCCGAATCGTGCGGGCCGGCGGCGGCCTCGGGGTGATACTGCACGCTCGCGGCGCTCGCCGTCTTGTGCCGCAG
>CAIKWU010000218.1 GCA_903831155.1 uncultured Planctomycetaceae bacterium
CCGGATCGTGCGGGCCACCACGATCGAGAAGCACGGCCCGGTGCGGATCTGCACGCCGTCGCTCGTCATGCAGCTCGCCTTCGAGGGCGTGTCGCTCTCGACCCGTCACAAGTCGGGCGTGGCCGTGAGGTTTCCCCGGATCGTCCGCTGGCGGCGCGACAAGACGCCCGCCGACGCCGGCACGCTGGCCGATCTCAGGCGGATGATCACGGAGCACGAGAACGGCGACTGATACGAGTCCAACCTGATGCTCGCGCGTCGACTGGCGAAAGCCCAACGCCGTGAGGCGTGGGGTGAATCGCTCCAAGACGCCGTGTCCAGCATGGTCCGCCCGCGGCCTCACGGCCGGTCGGCTTTCACGCTCCCCGCTCTCGAGCGCGAGGCTCACGTGTGATCCGTATGACTCGGTCGCCTCGGCGGCGTGGCCCGCGGATGGCGGATCACGCCACGACGACGCCGAGGCCGGCGAGGGCCTCGCGGACGCGATCGCGGATGTGGTCGCGGACACCGCGAAACTCGTCGGGGGGCATGTGCTTCGGATCGGGGATGGTCCAGTCGAGCCGCTGCTTGGCGCGGACGTGCGGACAGGAATCGCCGCAGCCCATCGTGGCCACGAGGTCGAACTCCGCGTCGGGCAGGTCGGCGAGCGACTTCGATCCGTGTGCCGCGAGGTCGTAGCCGAGTTCGGCCATGGCTGCGATCGCCTTCGGATTGACGACGCCCGAGGGCCGTGACCCGGCACTGAAGGCCTCCACGGCGTCGCCCCCGAGGATCCGGGCGAAGGCCTCGGCCATCTGGCTGCGATTGGCGTTCTCGACACAGACGAAAAGCACTCGCTTCGGACCGGTCATGCGGGAAGGTCTCCTGAACGTGGTCGGGCCGGCGCGCAGCAGCCGTCGGGGCGTGAGCATCGACAGGCGAGCACCGCCACCGCCGCACCGACGACCGGGGCGGTGAGGTAGATCCAGAGCACGTCGAGCCTTCCCGACACGACTGCCGGGCCGATCGACCGGGCAGGGTTCATCGACGCGCCGCTGACGGGCCCGCCGAGCAGTGCCTCGAGGGCCACGGTGCCGCCGATCGCGATCCCGGCCGTGATGCCCTTTTCGCGGCTTCCGGACGAGACCGCAAGCACCACGTACATCAGCATCGCGGTGAGGATCAGCTCGAGCCACCACGCCTGCATGACAGGGCCCGTGGGCCGCGTCGCGCCGAGGCTCAGGTCGGCCGGAAAGAGCAGGTGCACGGCCAGGCTCGCAGCGCATGCCCCTGCGACCTGCGCGGCCACGTAGGCGGCGATCCGTGCGGCTGGAAACCTGCCAGCGAGCCAGAAGCCGAGCGTCACGGCAGGGTTGAGGTGCGCCCCGGAGACATCGCCGACCGCGGCGATCATCGCGAACACGACGAGCCCGAACACGAGGGACACGCCCACGTGCGACACGCCGCCCCCGGCTGCGTCGACGACGATCGCCGCCGTGCCGGCGAACACGAGGCAGAAGGTGCCGATCGCCTCGGCAACGAGTGCGCGCAAAAACGGGGACACGGCCGTGGGCCTCTCGGGGGCAGAACGCCCGTCCAGCGTACCCGAAGGATGTGAGCCCGCGGTGAGGCGGTGCGGCTTCGAGGCGAAGCGGGCTCGGAAAAACCCGCACCTCATACGGATGACACTTGATCCTCGCGCTCGAGTGCGGGGAG
>CAIKWU010000219.1 GCA_903831155.1 uncultured Planctomycetaceae bacterium
CAGGAGCACCTGCATCTCACGATGGGCCGGATCACCGGGATCGTCAGCCGCGGCGGCTCGCTGATCGCCCGCTGGATGATGACCCACAAGCAGCAGAACCCGCTCTACACCCACTTCGAGGATCTCTGCGACATCTTCCGGCAGTACGACGTGACGTGGAGCCTCGGGGACGGCCTGCGTCCTGGCTCGATCGCCGACGCCAGCGACGAGGCCCAGTTCGCGGAACTGCACGTGCTCGGCGAGCTCACGCGGCGGGCCTGGAAGAAGGGTTGCCAGGTGATGGTCGAGGGTCCCGGCCACGTGCCGATGGACCAGATCGACATGAACGTGAAGCGGCAGATGGAGGAGTGCGACGAGGCACCCTTCTACGTGCTCGGGCCGCTGGTCACCGACATCGCCCCGGGCTACGACCACATCACCAGCGCCATCGGCGCGGCCCTCGCCGGCTGGAGCGGGGCGGCGATGCTCTGCTACGTGACCCCGAAGGAGCACCTCGGCCTGCCCGACGCCGAGGACGTGAAGCAGGGGGTGATCGCGTACAAGATCGCGGCCCACGCGGCCGACCTCGCCCGGCACCGCAAGAACGCCCGCGTCCGCGACGACGCCCTCTCGCGGGCCAGGTTCGCCTTCGACTGGAACGAGCAGTTTCGGCTGTCGCTCGACCCGGAGACCGCCCGGAAGTACCACGACGAGACACTCCCGCAGGAGACCTTCAAGAGCGCCCACTTCTGCAGCATGTGCGGGCCGAAGTACTGCTCGATGAAGATCTCGCAGGAGATCCGCGACATGGCCGCGGCGAACGGCACCGATGGGACGACGGCGGGTTCGCTGCCCGTCATCGAGGCCAACGCCTGACGGCCCGCCTTCAGCCCGTCAGCCGCGAGCCGGCGGGGCGGGCGACGGTGCTGCCGCGAGAGGTCCGGTGCGGAGACGGCGGACCCAGGCCAGGTCGGAGCCTGCCGCCTGCACGGCGGCGTCGATCTCGGCGATGAGTCGGGGATCCAGATCGCGTGCCGCTCCGCTCCGGTCCCGGTCGATCCCGGCCTCGTGGCGGCCGGACGTATCGGGGGTGCCGACGGGCATGTCGGGGTCCAGGGGCCGCGGCGGATAGCCGAGCCATGCGGCGACGGCGTCGAGCGTGCCCTGCGGATCGGCGGTGAGGTCATCGAGCCGCAGCAGGTAAACCCGGTCGATGCCGTCTCCAACTGCCGCCACCCTCGCGAGTCCTGCGGTCGACAACCGAATCGCGTCGACCGCGTCTGCCGGGGTTCGGCCGAGCCGCACCCAGGAGCCGGCGACGAGCGCCGGCTCGCGGATGACGACGACGACCGGGGTGGTCGGCGCCCGCCGCAGGACGGCGTCGAGGTGCATCATGTAACGGGGCGTCTTGTCGATCAGCGGCCGGTGCCGGTGCAGCACGTTGTCGCTCCGCTCCCGGAGCAGGCGATAGCCTTCCTCGAAGGTGCGGCACGCGCGGTACTCGTCGAAAAAAGTGGCGGGCAGCGCCCAGGACTGCACGAGCTGGGTGGCGTACGGCTCTGGGATTCCCTCAGTCGGCGAATCGGTCAGCAGGAGTCCACCCTCGAAGCAGCCCCGCATCCGGCAGGCCCGCCTGACGAGATCCTTGACGAGCGTGGTGCCCCCCTTCTCGTAGCCGGCCACGATGCAGCCGAGCACGTCGCGGGGAATGGGGGCGAACGATGTCATGCGTGGGTGGCCGGGCCGCTGCCGGGATCGGCCGGACTACTTTTGCGACCAGCCGGTCCCGTCCGCACGGTCTTCCAGCACGATGCCCGCCTCGGTGAGCTTGTTTCGCACCAGATCGGCCGTCGCAAAGTCCTTCGCCTTGCGGGCGTTGGCCCGGATCTCGATCACGAGCTCCATGAGCTTGGCCACGAGTCCCGCGTCGGCCCCGCCGGCCTTCGGCTTCGGCGGCTCGAGGAACAGCCCGAGCACGCCCGTCAGTTCGCGAAGTGTGAGCATCATCGCGTCGAGCGTGGCGAGCTCCGCTGCCGGCTTCTTCGCCTCGAGGCCGTGCTGATCGATGAACTTGTTGACCACGCGGACATAGTCGAAGAGCGAGGCGATCGCGATCGCCGTGTTGAAGTCGTCATCCATCGCGGCCAGGAACTTCTCCCGCAGGGCCTTCACCTCGTCGCCGGCGGCGGCCACGGCGGCATCGCCGGCGCGGCGGTCGCGGCAGGGCAGGGCGTAGAAGTCCTTCCCGCTCACTCGCTGGAAGCGGGCGAAGAGCCGCTCGAAGGCCTCCATGGCCCGGGCGCTCTCGCCGAGCGGCTCCTCGCCGAAGTGGATCGGGCTGCGGTAGTGGGTCGAGAGCAGCAGCACGCGGATCGCCTCGGGGCGATGCCGTTCGAGCAGCTTCTTGAAGGGCTCGGCCCCGGTCGACTTCGAGATCTTCGTGGCCGCCTGGGCCGCCGCGTCGTCGGCGGCATCCTCGGAGCCCCGCGGGCGGCCCCCCACCTTGCCGGCGGCACCGGCTGCCTGCATCAGGCCGTTGTGCATCCAGAAGGTGGCCATCGGGCAGTCGTGGAGCGACTCGCTCTGGGCGATCTCGTTCTCGTGGTGCGGAAACACGAGATCGAGCCCGCCGCCGTGGATGTCGAAGTGCGGGCCGAGGATCGCCTTGCTCATCGCCGAGCATTCGATGTGCCAGCCCGGCCGGCCGGGGCCCCATGGGCTCTCCCACGCCGGCTCGCCCGCCTTGGCCTTCTTCCAGAGGGCGAAGTCGGCTGCCGATCGCTTCCGGTCGGCCGTGGAGCCTCCCTCGCCCTGCGTGCTCTCGACCGAGCGGTTCGTGAGCTTGCCGTAATCGGCATCCCGGGTGACGTCGAAGTAGACGTCGCCGTCGCTCGCGTAGGCGCAGCCCTTTTCGATCAGGCCCTCGATGAAGGAGATGATCGTGCCGATGTGGTCGGTGGCCTTCGGCATCTCGTCGATGCTCGTGACGCCGAGGGTGGCGAGGTTCTCGAGGTAGTCGGCGGTCATCTCCTCGGCCAGCTTCGCCATCGTCGTGCCGCGGACGGTGCTCTCGGCGATGATCTTGTCGTCGACGTCGGTGACATTGACGACCCAGGTCACCTTCCAGCCGGAATAGACGAGGTGCCGCTTCACGGTGTCGAAGATCACGGGGCCGACCATGTGGCCGATGTGGCTCGGCTTGTAGACGGTGGGGCCGCAGAGATACATGCCCACGTGGCCGGGCTTGACCGTGACTAGCGGCGCCTTCGCCCTCGTGAGAGTGCTGTAGACCTCGATCTTCGGGAGTCCGTTCGCCGCGTCCGACATCGCCATCTCGCCTCCGCTATCGTCGGGTTGCCCGCTCGCGTCAGCGCATGGAAACCCATGCGCTGACGCCGCCTGATGGCAGGGCGGATCGACGAGATTGTGGGCCGCTGGGCGGGAATCACGCAATGCAGGTTTACGATCCGGCAGGCGGCCCGATCAGCGCCTCGCACGCCGCGGGCGGACGGCCGCGCGGCGCATGATCCACGCGCCGCCTGCAGCGAGGGCGGCGAGTACCGACGTTCCGGGCTCTGGAACTGGTTGCACCGTGCCATTCACCGCGACGAACGTGTTGCTACCGGGAATGTTTCCGACGGAGAGCACCGCCGCAGTGGTGGTGGCGCTGACGAGGAGCCGAAAAATGATCGGCCCGCCGGGAGCCGAGGTGAGGGTCTGAGTGAAGGTCGAGAATGCATTCAGCGTGCTCGACGAGAGATCGAGGTCGGATCCATACGTGCTGAAGCTGGATCCGTCGAGACTGTACGTTCCGCGACTCGAGAATGGGGAGATGGAAGTCTCCGCCCGGAGGTCGACCGAATCGACCGTCACCGTCTAACCCGGGCTCGCCGAGATGGTGAAGTCGAGGTACTGGTTGACAGGAAATCCATTTGACCAACCGGTCGAGTTGACGACGTTGTTCGATCCTGACACGCCGGGCACGGCCGTGACCCCGGCGTAGCTGCCCGAGGTGATCGAGGCGTTCGCTGCCGATGTGGCCACGATGTTCCACGCCGAGTCGAACTCCAGGGCTCCCACGACGGCACCGTGCGCCTGAAGGGACGCGAAGATCATGGAAGCAGTGCACGCGAAAAACTGTCGATAATTCATGGTCGCTCTCCTGATGGGGAATGGGAATACCGTTCACAACGAACACAACTCACGCGAACGCGGGGGCCCGCGGGGCGTGGACTCGAGAGACCTCGCCGTCACGCTGCGGGACGAACGTCAGCCGCTGAAAAGCGGTGCGGCAACGGACGCGGATTCAGCCAGGCCGGCCACCGGATCCGCGAAGAGGTCCGCTTGTGCTGCGCCGTGACCGATGAAGGCGGTCGTGGCGGTCCGCCCGAGAGGCGGTCCAGGCAACGCAGAGAGATTCACGGCTCCAAGGAGCCGATCTGAGAAGGGCGGCAGCATGAAAGATTTCGTCCTGGTGGGGACGGCACGAAGCCGGCCCGAGAGGGTGATGAAAGCCACGCTTTCATGCGAACGAAATCTCCGCTCCCTGAGACTCCTCGAGGTGTAACACGCCCAAGGAGCCGGTGCAAGTGTCGCCGAGACACGTGGGTTTCAGCTGGCCGGCGCAGCACGTGAAAAGCGATTTTGGAGCGACTTTGAACGTGGCTTCGTCACGCCCGCTCGATGAGCACCACGCACTCGGCGGCGATCGCGAGTTGCTCGCCGATCGGGCCCACGCCCTCGCCCGTCTTGGCCTTGAGCCACACCGCCGCTTGGTCGACTCCCAGGATCTCCGCGATCTGCCGCCGGATCGCGGGCCGGTGCGGGAGGATTTTGGGCCGCTGCGCGAAGATCACGCAATCGAGGTTCACGAGCCTCCAGCCGGCGGCGGCGACCTTCGCGTGCGCCCGGCGGAGCATGTCGGCCGAGTCGCGGCCCTTGTTGGCCGGATCGGTGTCGGGAAAGAGTTCGCCGATGTCGCCGAGGGCCGCGGCACCGAGCAGGGCGTCGGTGATCGCGTGGAGGAGCACGTCGGCGTCGCTGTGGCCGATCGCGGTGCGGTCGTGAGGGATGCGCACGCCGCCGATCACGAGGGTGTCGCCGGGACCGAGGCGGTGGGTGTCGTGACCAAGACCGATGCGGACCATGTTCGCGGACTCCGGGCGGGGGGAACGAGGTTTTCCCCTATACTTCCGCCATGCACAACACCGATCCCGCCGCCGTGGCCCGGGCCTCCGAACCGGTCATCCGTGTGGAGGGGCTCGCCAAGGAATACCGGGTCTACGACAAGCCCGAGGGATTGGCCGCCAGCATCCGCGGGCTTTTCCGCCGCACGAGCCGCGTGGTCGAGGCGGTGAAGGGGGTGAATCTGGAGGTCGGGCAGGGAGAGTTCGTGGCCCTGCTTGGCCCCAACGGCGCCGGTAAGACGACGCTCCTGAAACTCCTTTCCGGGATCGTCACGCCCACCCGCGGCACCGCGACCGTGCTCGGCCACGTGCCCTGGGAGCGGGCCGACGATTTTCGCCGCCGCTTCGCCCTCGTGATGGGTCAGCGGAACCAGCTCTGGTGGGACCTGCCCGCCGCGGAGAGCTTCAGGCTCCATCAGGAGATCTACCGGATCGATCCGGTGCGATTCGAGAAGACCCGCGACGACCTCGTGGACATGCTTGGCGTCCGCCGGCTGATCCTCCAGCCCGTCCGCGAACTCTCGCTCGGCGAGCGGATGAAGCTGGAACTCGTGGCGGCGCTCCTCCACGAACCGGAGGTGCTCTTCCTCGACGAGCCCACGATCGGCCTCGACGTGGTCGCCCAGCACACCATTCATGAGTTCCTCCGCGACGTCCAGCGGCGGCGACGGATGACGGTGATCCTCACCACGCACTACATGAAGGACGTGGCCGCCCTCTGCGAGCGGGTCGTGGTGATCACCCGCGGCGACGTGCTCTACGACGGGTCGCTCGCCGAGATCGTCGATCGCTTCACGACGCACAAGATCGTCACGCTCGACTTCGACGAGACCCCCGATCGCGGCTGGATCGAGCGGTTCGGCTTCCCCTGCGAGATCCGCGGGCCGCAGGTGGTCCTCCGCATCGACCGCAGCCGGATCGCCGACGCGCTCCCCGGAATTCTCGGCTCCGCCGGCGTCCGCGACGTCTCGGTGGAGGATGTGCCCCTCGAGGAGATCGTGGCCGAACTCTTCCGGGCCGATGCCCGCGATGCCGCCGCTGCCGGGGCCGCGACATGACCGACGCCGCCACGCTCCCCGCCAAGCCGCTCCAGGGGCTCCGCACCTGGTGGACGATGCTGAAGATCTGCCTGGAGGAGCGGCTCGTCTACCGGGGCGACTTCGCGCTGGGCACGCTGATGCGGTTCCTGCCGATCGTGACGCAGGTGTTCCTCTGGACGGCCGTGTTCACGGCCACGAGCCGCGGCGACATCGCCGGCTACTCGCGGAACGACATCGTGGCCTACTACCTGCTCACGATGCTCACGCGGGCCTTTTCCAGCATGCCAGGCCTCGCCGGCGGCATCGCCCGCAGCGTTCGCGACGGCTCGGTGAAAAAGTTCCTCATCCAGCCGGTCGACTACGTCTCGTTCCTGCTTGCCGCCCGCGTGGCCCACAAGCTCGTCTACTACGCCGTGGCGGCGCTCCCCTTCGCCCTCGTGTTCTTTCTCTGCCGCAGCTACTTTCCGCCGCTGCCCGACGCCACCACGATCGCCGCCTTCCTGCTCTCGCTCGTGCTCTCCTTCCTGCTCGGCTTCTTCATGGAGGCCGCGCTCGGGATGCTCGGCTTCTGGTTCATGGAGGTCTCGAGCATCGTGTTCGGCTACATGCTCGTGCAGTACCTGCTTTCGGGGCACATGTTTCCGATCGACCTGCTCAGGACCGTGCCTACGGGAGTCGCCGGTGTGAGCCTCGCCGACGTCGTCCACTGGCTCCCCTTCGAATACACCGCCTACTTCCCGGCCGCGGTCTGGCTCGGCAAGGTGCAGGGCGCCGATCTCGTCACCTCGCTGGCGATCGAGGCGGGCTGGGTCGTCGTGATGGCGGTCGCCTGTCGCGTCGCCTGGTGGCGGGGCACGCGGCGCTACAGCGCCTTCGGAGGCTGACGTGAGCCGATACCTCGCGATCTTCCTCACGTTCGCACGGGCGTGCCTCGTCCGCGACATGACGTTCCGGGCGAACTTCATCCTGGAATGCCTCACCAGCCTCGGCTGGATGTCGATGAACCTCGCCTTCTACCTGCTCGTGTTCACCTACACGGCCGAAATCGGCAAGGGGAGCGGCTGGTCGAAGGAGCCCTTCTTCGCCTTCGTGGCCACCGGGCTGATCATCAACTCGATCGTGCAGGCTTTCTTCATGCCGAGTGCCGAGGAACTCACCGAGCTGGTCCGCACCGGCGGCCTCGACGCCGTGCTCGTGCAGCCGCTCGACGCGCAGTTCCTGCTCTCGCTGCACCGCTTCGACTTCTCGTCGCTGGCCAACGGAGCCGTCGGCGTGGGCCTGCTGGCCTGGGCGCTATCGCGGATGGACCACGCCCCGCCGGCCGTCGCCTGGCTGCTCTACCCGCTCCTGCTCGCCTGTGGCATCGCGATCCTCTACGGCCTCGTGATCATGCTCGCCGCCGCCACGATCCTGATGGGCCGCAACCAGAGCCTCTACGACTTCTGGTTCTATCTCACCAACTTCTCCCGCTATCCCGCCGAGATCTACTCGGGCCCGTGGGGCGGTCCGCTGCGGATGGTCTGCACGTTCGTGATCCCGATCCTCCTCGTCGTCAACGTGCCGGCCCGGGTGATCGCCCAGCCGTTCACCGGCGAGTCCTGGGGAGCCGTGGCGGCGGCGGTGATCGCGGCGGTCGCGGCGCTCGTGGTGTCGCGGATCGTGTTTCAGCGGGCGCTCGCCCGCTACCGTTCGGCGTCGAGTTGAGGGCAGGGGGGATGGCAGCCGACACAGGCAGGGCGCGGTCGTGCGGGCTCCACGAGGACGTCGTCGCCACCATCATCGGCCTGGCGATCGTGGCGCTGGCACTGGCCGTGACCTGGTCTGCGCGGCCGTCCGACTCGCCGGCCAGCCGCGAGAAGTGGCCCAAGGGCTGGCCCACGCCGCTCGCTCGCACGATCGACAGGCCGCAGGCATGGTCGGACTCGCCGGCGGCTTCGTTTCGCGACAAGAAGGGCCAGTCGGTCGCCGTGCCGATTCTGTTCGGCGGCGCGTGGGTCGTGGCGGTGGCCCTGTCGGGAGCGGCCCTCGGCGGACGGCCGGTGGCCCGGATGCTGCCCGGAGCGGCGACGCTCGCCGCACTCGCGGCCGCCTCGTATCTGCTGTCCGCGCAGAAGGTGATCCACTTCTACAACCTCGAATACCCGCTCTGGGCGCTCCTGATCGGGATCCTGGTCGGCAACGTGGTCGGCGTGCCGCCGTGGCTGGAGCGGGCGCTGGCCGGGGAGTTTCTCATCAAGACCGGCCTCGTGATCTTCGGCGCCGAAGTGCTGTTCGGCCGACTCCTGGAACTCGGCCTGCCGGGCCTGCTCACCTCCTGGGTGGTCACGCCGATCGTGCTCGTGACCACCTACTGGTGCGGCGTGCACGTCCTCAGGAGTCCCTCCAAGGCGCTCTGCATGGTCGTGTCGGCCGACATGTCGGTCTGCGGGGTGTCGGCGGCGATCGCCACCGGCGCCGCCTGCCGGGCCAAGAAGGAGGAACTCTCGCTGGCGATCGGCCTGTCGCTGTTCTTCACCGTGATCATGATGGTGGCGATGCCGCCCCTGATCGGCTGGCTGGGCCTCGACCCGATCGTCGGCGGCGCCTGGATCGGCGGCACGATCGACGCCACGGGCGCGGTGGTGGCCGCCGGCGAATCGCTTGGCAAGGAGGCGGGCGAGGTGGCCGCCACGGTGAAGATGATCCAGAACTCCATGATCGGGATCATCGCCTTTGCGGTCGCCGTCTACTGGGCCGGCTGGGTCGATCATGCGGGCGGCCCGCGGAGAGGCTCGCTGCTGGCCGAGGCCTGGCAGCGGTTCCCGCGGTTCATCCTCGGGTTTCTCGCGGCGTCGATCATCTGCTCGTGGCTCTTTGCCAGTTCGCCCGAGGGAGCGCTCTGGGTGGACGGCACGACCACCGGGTTCACGTCCCGCCTCCGTGGCTGGCTGTTCTGTGCCGGCTTCGTCTGCATGGGGCTCCAGACGAACTTCCGCGAGTTGGCGCCGACCCTCGCCAGTGGCCGTCCACTCGTGCTCTACCTCGGCGGCCAGTGCCTCAACCTCGTACTCACGCTCGCGATGGCGAGCCTCACCTTCGGCTGGCTCTTCAAGAAGGTGGTGGCGCCATGACGACTTCCGCGCCGGTGCGGCTGGCCCTCGTGGCGGCGGCCATCGGCATCGTCTGGGGGACGGTGCTGCCGTGGCTCGGCCGCTGCTCCGTCATCCGCCGCCATGTGGCCGCCATGGAGTTGCGGGAGGTCAATCCCGCCGCGATGGTCTACACCGAACTCGACCGGCTCCCCATACGGCCCGCATGGGTGGAGGATCGCGTGATTCTCTGGCCGTGAAGGTGTGCGCCGCAGCCCGTCGGGGAGACATGCTCATCGCCGGCGGGATTTGCGAGTTCACCACCCAAGCGGTGCCGAGCGAGTCTGGCGAGGCGCAGATCTCACCGGCTCTTGCGTGTGCTCCCCGACGGGCTGCTTCCATGTGCGTCCCGAGAGGGGCGGGTATAGTCTTCGCGAAACGAGCCCCACGAGGTTCCTGTCATGCCGCTCCGTCTTGCCTTCAGTTCCAACGCCTATCTCGACGTGCCGGTGGAGCAGGCGATCGAACGAATCGCGGGCTTCGGCTACGCCGGCATCGAACTGCTCGCCGACGTGCCCCACGCCTGGCCTGCCGGGCTGCTGGAGGTGCAGAAGGAGTCGATTCGCGCCGCGTTGAGCCGGAGCGGCCTCGTCGTGTCGAACATCAACGCGTTCATGATGAATGCGATCGCCGACCCGCGGCAGCCCTACTGGCATCCCGGGTGGACTGACCCCGATCCGCATTACCGCGCGATCCGCCGCGAGCACACGAAGCGGGCCCTGAAGCTGGCCGCCGAACTCGGGGCGCCGCACATTTCGACCGAGCCGGGTGGCGAGATCCAGCCGGGGCAGACCCGCGAGCAGGCCACCGACATCTTCTACGACGAGATCATGCCGGCCCTCGACGTCGCCGCCGACTGCGGCGTGACGCTCCTCATCGAGCCGGAGCCCGGCCTGCTGATCGAGAGGTTCGGGCAGTATCTCGAGTTCGCCGAGCGGGTGAAGCATCCCGCGCTCGGCCTCAACTTCGACGTCGGTCATGCCTACTGCGTGGGTGAGGATCCGGCCGAGTGGGTGCCGCGGATGAAGGCCCACACCCGGCACTACCACGTCGAGGATATCGCGGCCACCCGCGTGCACCATCACCTCGTGCCGGGTGAAGGCGCGATCGACTTCGCGGCGACCCTGCAGGCGATCGCCACGCACACGCCCGACATCTGGGTGACGGTCGAGCTCTATCCCTATCGCGACCGCCCCGACGACGCGGCCCGCGCGGCCCGGGCCCACCTGCTCGCCGTGGCGGCGGCGGCCGGCGTGGAGCTTGCCTGACATGCTCGCGTGGCTACGGCTCGTGCGGCTGCCGAACCTGGCCACCGCGGCGGCCGATTCGCTCGCCGGGTTTCTCGTCGTGTCGGGGCCGACGCCGCTCGACTGGCCGCCCCTCGCCTGCGGGCTGGCGGTGCTGGCGTCGCTCGCCCTCTACGCGGCGGGCATGGTGCTCAATGATGTCTACGACCTGGAACTCGACCGGATCGAGCGGCCCGAGAGGCCGCTGCCGAGCGGCGCGATCGACCCGCGGCATGCAGCCCTTGCGGGCAACCTCCTCATGGCCGTCGGCGCCGCGGCGGCCTGCGGGGCGGCGGTCGCGGCGAACTCGCCCTGGCCGGCGCTCGTGGGCGCGGTGCTCACGGCGGCGATCTGGCTCTACGACCGCCACGCGAAGGCCACGGCGGCGGGACCGGCGGTGATGGGCACCTGCCGTGGCCTCAACTGGCTGCTCGGGATGACCGCGGCGGGCGGGCCGACGGCAGAGCATCAGTGGGCGATCCCAGTTGGCATGGCCGTGTACGTGGCCGGCATCACGCTCTTCGCGCGAGACGAGGCGGGCCGCAGCCGAGGGGTCATGCTCGTGGCCGGCATGCTGGCGATGGCCGCGGGGCTCGCCGTGGCCGCCGGGTTC
This sequence comes from uncultured Planctomycetaceae bacterium, assembly GCA_903831155.1. Lineage (GTDB taxonomy): Bacteria > Planctomycetota > Planctomycetia > Pirellulales > UBA1268 > QWPN01. The sequence continues at coordinate 11,233 of CAIKWU010000219.1, forward strand.
GTCTGGCTGCCGCTGCTCGACGGTGTCGCCCGCACCGCCTCGCTGCCGGCGACCACCTGGCTTGCCTGTTGGGGCGTGCTGGCGGCGTCGGTGCTCGCGAGGGCCGCGCAGGCTTTGGCCGATCCGTCGGCGACCCGCGTGCGAGCCGCCGTCGGCAACGCGATCATGGCGATCATCACGCTCGACGCGGTCCTGGTGCTCGCCGCCTGCGGCGAGCGGTGGGCGATCGCGGTGATCCTGCTCCTTGCCTGGTTCCTCGTCGGCCGGCGCGTCGTACCCCCCACCTGATCCTGCCATGCGGCTCGGCTTCAGCACCAACTCGATCGCCGATGTCGACCCGCTCGCCGCGGTGCCGCTCCTGCGCGAACTCGGCTACGAGTCGCTGGCGATCACGCTCGACCACCACACGATCGACCCCTTCGCCGCCGACCGTGCGGCGCGCACGAGCCAGTGGAAGACCGTGCTGGCAGCCGCCGGCATGGGGTGCGTGATCGAGACCGGTGCCCGCCACCTGCTCGATCCGACCGTGAAGCACGAGCCCACGCTGCTGTCGGCGGATTCCGCCGGCCGAGCCCGCCGGATCGACTTCAGCCGGCGGGCCATCGACGTCGCCGCCGACCTGGGGGCGGGCTGCGTGTCGCTCTGGTCGGGGATCGGCCGCGACGCAGCGCCACTCGACGTCCTCTGGACCCGCCTCGTCGATGGCATGGCCCCGATCCTCGACCATGCCGCGGCTGCGGGCGTCGTCGTGGCCTTCGAGCCCGAGCCGGGAATGGTGATCGACACGCTCGCGCGAACCGAGTCGCTCTTCGCGCGGCTCGGTCGGCCGCCGCACCTGCGGCTCACGGTCGACATCGGCCACATGGAGTGCATGGGCGAGTGGCCGTACGCCGCTCACCTGGCTGCCTGGAGCGGCCAGATCGCGAACGTGCACGTCGACGACATGCTCGCCTGCCGCCACGAGCACCTGCCGCTCGGCACGGGCGACGTCGATGGTGCCGCGGCGATCACCGCTCTCGCGGCCGCCGGCTACCGCGGGGGGCTGCACGTCGAACTCCCCCGCCAGGCGCACCGCTGGCTGGAGACGGCCCGCGAGTCGGCCCGGTATCTCGTCCCGTTTCTCTCCGCCGGAGCCCCTGCATGACCACCGCCCGCTCGCCCCACGTGCTTCTGCTCTCGATCCCGGGCCTTCGCCCGGAGGACCTCGCGCGGATGCCGGTGCTCGCCGGTCTCGCCGCCGCGGGCCGCTCGGTGCCGCTCGCCCCGGGGTTTCCGGCGGTGACCTGCCCCGTGCAGGCGTCGCTCACCACGGGCACGATGCCCGCGGCGCACGGCATCCTCGCCAACGGCCTCGTCGACCGTGGGACGAGCCACCTGGAGATGTGGATCAGCCCCGACTCGGTCCACCGCGCGCCGCGGCTCTGGGATCGGATCAAGGCGGCGCGGCCCGAGGTGCGAACCGCGGCCTGGTTTCTCCTCCAGTCGAAGCACGCCACCGCCGACCTCGTCTGCCTGCCGGCGCCGAAGCACAATCCCGACGGCAGCGAGACGATGTGGTGCCACACGAATCCCGAGCCGCTCTACGCCGGGCTCCGCGAGAGGCTCGGCGAGTTTCCGCTCCACAAGTTCTGGGGGCCGGTCGCCGGCATCGAGTCGTCACGGTGGATCGCCCGGAGCTTCGTGGAGGCATCGCGGCCCGCGCCGCCGCACCTGGCGGTCGTCTACCTGCCGCACCTCGACTATGCGGCCCAGCGCACCGGTCCCGACAGCCCGCCCGCCCACGCCGCCTGCGGCGAACTCGACGCCGAGATCGGCACGCTGCTCGACGACTACGGCCGCCTCGTGGGCTGCGACGACCTGACCGTGCTGGTCGCGGGCGAATACCGGATCCGGCCGGTGTCGCACGCCCTGCACCCCAACCGTGTTCTTCGCGAAGCCGGCCTGCTCGCGGTGCACGACGCGGGCGAGGGGGAGCTCCTCGACCTGGCCACGAGCCGCGCCTGGACACTCGCCGACCATCAGGTCGGCCACGTGTTCCTTCGCGACCCCGCCGACGCCGCGGCGGTGGCCGATCTCTTCCGGGGCAGGGCGGGCGTGGGCCGCGTGCTCGCGGGCGACGAACTCGTCGCGGCCGGCCTCGTCGCCGCGGGACAACCCCGGGCGGACAGCCGCTGCGGCGACGTGGTGATCGAGAGCACGCTCGACTCGTGGCAGACCTATTTCTACTGGCTCGACGACGCGAAGGCTCCGGCGTTTGCGCGGACGATCGACATCCACCGCAAGCCCGGCTACGACCCGCTCGAACTCCACCTCGACCGCTCGAGGCTTCCACAGATCGCGATCCCGCTCGACCCCGCGCTCGTGAAGGGCTCGCACGGCGCCGTCGATCCGGCGAATCCGCACGAGACGATCCTGATTGCGTCGCGGCCCGACGTCACCTCCGCGGCGTCGCTGGCGATGACGGAGGTCGCCAGGCTCGTCGAGCGGCTGTTCGGCGTGGCAGGCGCGGAGTGATGCGGGCCGTTCGGGTGGCTCGGGGTTGCCCGTGCCCCGTCGCCGGACGTTCGCGGATGCCCTCGTGGCATCCGCTCACCCGGATGCCGCCGGCGCTTCGCCATCCTGGCTGCGCTTGTCTGCATCCGCCG
>CAIKWU010000220.1 GCA_903831155.1 uncultured Planctomycetaceae bacterium
GCGCTTCTTCGCGCTCTCGTGACTCGCGATTGCAAGCCCGATTTGCTTCATCTTGCTGGTGCAGGAGATCCGGCGGGCACTCTCACGAGCACTCTGGACGGCCGGAAGAAGGAGACCGATCAGCGTCGCAATGATCGCGATCACGACGAGCAGTTCGACCAGGGTGAAACCAGGGACAAACGGCACGGAGGATCGCCGAAAGACGAACTTTGATTTAAGCATTGCAGAATCCCCGGTGAAGTCGCTCATGGTGCCCTGCGGGGAAGGGACCACACGAAACCGATCGAGCGTCCGACCGCCACCCCCGTTGAACCTTCGAAAAAGTCTAGCCCAAATGATCCAGCCAAAGCAACACGACCCGCCCTCTTAGACAAGGCGGGGCCGCCCCGGATCACGGCAGCAGGTAGCCGTTGCATCGAGATCGACGAGGCCTGGATCAGATTGCATGCCCACCGGCCCCACGGGTATGCTCCTCTCACGTCGACGGGGGGGCGATCATTTCCTGCGGTTCGACGTTTGCGGCATCCACGGGGGGGACTTTGATCATGGCGAACCGTAGCGGATTCATGGCGTTGGCGATGCTTGTCGCGACGATGACGTCAGCCGGCGGCGAGGATTATTACTGGGATGCCAATGGCACCACCGTTAATGGCGACGGAAACGGCTTGTGGCTGTACTCGACTGCCTCCACCGCGAGTGCTCAGCGGTTATCGACGTCGGCAACAGGCACGGCCGTACCTGTGTCGCTCAACACGACGACGGGCAAATCGATCCGCTTCGGATTCGGGCCTGCCCCTGACAACGTCACCAACGGCGGCACCGTGACGGTCGGCAACAGCAGTAACCCCGCCTCCAACAACCCACTCATCGGGGCGATCGTTTTCAACGCGTCAGGTACCGCGGGGTACACATTCCAAAACCAGCCTGCCAACTCGGGGCCGTTCATCAGAATCACGACGGGTGGCGCGAATGTTCCGGCCGGCGTCGGCATCATCGTCAATGACAACGTGTCCGGAGACACCCGATTCATCGTCAATCCTTCCGGAACAACTCCCAACAATTTTCGGCTTGATCTGGGCGCGACGCAGACGTGGCAGAACAAGAGCACTGCCTACGGCCTGTACGTCAACGTGCCTGTCACGGGGACATTCGGCCTGACGACGAGTGGCTCGGGGCTCATCTCGTTCGGTGGAGCGAACACGTTCACGGGCGGCCTCACCATCGCCGGGGGAACGACTCGGGCGACGAACGCCGACGCGCTCTCGACCGGCGCCGTCACGGTCAACGCCGGTGGCACGCTCGACGTGCGGGCGGCGATCACGAAGAACATCGCCGGCGCAGGCTCGGTGTCGGTGGGGCCGGGCGGCAACCTCACCTCCGGATCCATCGGGAGCAACGCCCTGCTGATCGCCGGAGAAGTGGGCAGCGGTGCCACGTTCACCAATGCCGCCTCGGGCATCCTCACGGTCTCCTCACTGGCGATGTCGGGCAACGCGACGATCGCCCTGGCGACGACTGGCGGGATCGCCGCCTCCGGCGCCTTCACGCTTTCGGGCCTCGACAACGTGCTGTCGCTGTCGGGCATCGCGGCGGTCGGCACTACCTACACACTGCTCCAGGGCAGCAGCCTGACGAACTCCGGATCGGTGTCGCTGACCGGGGCCGCCGTCGCGGGCCAGACGATCCTGCTGGGCGACTCGGCCACCGTCGGCCGCACGACCTACTCCTTCTCGAGCACTCCCTCGGCCCTTCAACTTGCCGTGAGTGGGTCGCAGTTTACGCTCCGCTGGACGGGAGCCGTGGACAAGGTCTGGGACTATTCGACGAACAACTGGACCACGGGGTCTGAGAGCACGTTCTTCGCCGGCGGTGACAACGCCATCATCGACACGGCCGCGACGATCACCCTCCGCCCGGAGGGAATTTCGGCCGACACGATCACGGTGAGCCACGCCGCCGGCACGGCATCCCTCTCGGGCGGTTCGCTCACTGCTTCGAGTCTCGTGAAGTCGAACGCGGGGTCGCTCTCACTGGGTTCAGGAGTCGCGGCGACGGGCGTGCAGCTGAACGGCGGATCCATCGTCGTGGTCGACAGCGGCTCGCTCACCGCCTCCACCGTTGCCAACAACGGATCGCTCGTCTACGCGACGACCGGCACGCAGACC
>CAIKWU010000221.1 GCA_903831155.1 uncultured Planctomycetaceae bacterium
CGCATCGTGCCGGTGGCCGACGTGGACGAGGCTCGGCGGCTGGCGGTGACCATCGCCCCGCCGCCGCTGCTCGGGGGTGAGCGAGGGGGCGTGCGGATTCCTGGCTTCGACCTCGGCAACTCGCCGCTCGAATACACGCCCGACCGCGTGGCCGGGCGGACGGTCGTGATCACGACGACCAACGGCACGGCGGCGCTCCATGCCTCCCGCGACGCCACGGAGATCGTCGTCGGTGCGATCGTGAACCGCGCGGCCGTGGCCGAGACGGTGCGGCGGCTCGCCGTCACATCCGGAAGGGTGCATCTCGTGTGCGCGGGCACCGACGGCGCCGTGTCGGCCGAGGACGTGCTCGCCGCCGGCGCGATCCTCGACGCGGCGTCGGCCGACGCCCGCGGCGACGAACTCGACGAGGCGGCCCGCGAGGCGCTCGCCTTCTTTCGACGCGTGGCGGCGCACGACGACGTGCCCGCCCGGCTGGTGGAGGAGTTTCACCGTTCGCCCGGCGGCGCCAACCTCGTCGAACTCGGCATGGCGATCGATCTGCCAGTTGCGGCGGCGATCGACTCGTGGGCCGTCGTGCCGCGGCTCGACCGGGCCTCTGGCAGCCTGATTTGAGCGTGGTGCCGGGCGGCGATTCCGGCTACCTTACGGCTCCCTGCGGCCCTCGGCGGCCTGCCCCTTTCCCTGTGGATGAGCGATGGACAAGCAGAACGACCAGTCGCGGATGGATCGGATCGTGTCGCTGGCGAAGCGGCGCGGCTTCATCTTCCAGTCGAGCGAGATCTACGGCGGCCTGAACGGCTTCTGGGACTACGGCCCCCTCGGCGTGTCGCTGAAGCGGAACCTCAAGGACGCCTGGTGGCGGGACATGGTCGCCGGCCACGACGAACTCGCCACGCTCTCGGGGGCGCCCTCGCCCTACGAGATGACCGGCCTCGACTGCACCATCATCATGCACCCGCAGGTCTGGAAGTGCTCCGGCCACTTCGACCTCTTCCACGACTGGATGATCGACTGTCGCGAGTCGAAGCGGCGGTATCGCTACGACCACCTCCACGGCCGCTGGGCCTCGCACCGCGGCAAGAAGGTGTTCGTGACGACGGAGGCCTCGGGCGACGAGGCGGTCCCCGAGACGACCGCCCGGGCCCAGAAGTTCTTCGGCCTGCGGGCCAAGCAGGTCGATGAGATCGAGTGGGGCGGCGGGCTCGAGTCGCTCGAGCAGGCGATTGCCGCCGGCTCGGCCACGCTCGCCGACACCCTCGGCCCCGATGCCGGCACGCCGGGCTCGCTCACCGCCCCCCGCGAGTTCAACCTGATGTTCGAGACGCGGATCGGCGCCCTTGCCGGCGACGACGACGACCGCGCCTTCCTGCGGCCCGAGACGGCCCAGGGCATCTTCGTGAACTTCAAGAACGTGCTCGACACGTCGCGGGTCCGCGTGCCCTTCGGCATCGCGCAGGTGGGCAAGAGCTTCCGCAACGAGATCACGCCGCGGAACTTCACCTTCCGGTCGCGCGAGTTCGAGCAGATGGAGATCGAGTTCTTCTGCAAGCCGGCCGACTCGGCGGAGTGGTATCGCTTCTGGCGGGACCGCCGCTGGAAGTGGTATCTCGGCCTCGGCCTCACCGAGGGCCGTCTCCAGCTCCGCGAGCACGGCAAGGACGAGCTCTCGCACTACTCCGTGGGCACGGCCGACATCGAATACGCCTTTCCGTTCCTCGCCGAGGGTGAGTTCGGCGAGCTCGAGGGGATCGCTCATCGCGGCGACTTCGACCTCCGCAGCCACATGGAAGGCAAACTCGTCCGCAAGGATGGCGAGCTCGTCGTCGAGATGGGTCCCGACGGTAAGCCGCGGCACCGGGGGAGCGGCAAGGATCTCTCCTACTTCGACGACATCTCCCGCGAGCGGTACGTGCCGCACGTGATCGAGCCGTCGGCGGGCGCCGACCGGGGCACGCTCGCCTTTCTCTGCGATGCGTATCACGAAGACGAGGTCCCCGACGAGGACGGCAAGCCGCGGAGCCGCACGGTGATGAAGTTTCACCCCAGGCTCGCCCCGGTGAAGGCGGCGATCCTGCCGCTCGTGAAGAAGGACGGCATGCCGGAGGTGGGAATCGAGCTCTACCGGGCCCTCAAGCCGCACATGGCCTGTCAGTACGACGAAAAGGGGTCGGTCGGCCGCCGCTACGCCCGGCAGGACGAGGCGGGCACGCCGTGGTGCCTCACGATCGACGGCCAGACGCTCACCGACAAGACCGTGACGCTGCGGGATCGCGACTCGCTGGTGCAGAGCCGCGTGCCGATCGCCGAAGTCGTGGACATGCTCCGCGACAAACTGGCATGAAGCCGGCGATCGCCACCGTCTGCTCGCTCGAGGCGCCGCTCGCGGCGGTGCTCGACGACTATGCCGCCGGCCACGTGGACGCGGTCGACCTCTGGCTCGGCCACGTCGACGCGTTCGTGAAGGAACAGGGAGTGACGGCCCTCCGCGAGCGATTTGCCGCGGTCGGGATCGCGCCGGTGGCGGCGAGCTTCCAGGGGGGGCTGCTCACGAGCCAGAGCGAGGCCCGCCGCGAACACTGGCGGCACTTCGGCGAGCGGCTCACGCTCTGTCGCGACGTGGGAATCCCGGTGCTCGTCGTCGCGGGCGATGCCTTCGGGCCGCTCGGGGAGGAGGACCTCGGCCGCCTCTCGATGAGCCTCGGCGAGGCGTCCAAGCAGGCCGCCGACGCCGGCGTGCGGCTGGCGCTCGAGTTCGACGCCCGGGCGAGCTTTCCGAACAACCTCCAGTCGGCCGTGGCCGTCGTGGAGCAGGTGGGATCGCCGGCGCTGGGCGTCTGCCTCGACTGGTTCCACTTCACCGTCGGCCCGAGCAAGCCGCTCGACCTCTGGCTGCTCACGAAGGACAACGTCGCCCACGTGCAGCTCTCGGACATCGCCGACGTGCCCCGCGAGATGGCGGCCGACGCCGACCGCATCCTGCCGGGCGAGGGGGCGTCGCCGCCGGACGACCTCGTGGCCCGGCTTCGCGAGATCGGCTACGAGGGCGCCGTCGCCGTGGAACTCCACAACCCGGCCCTCTGGCGGGTGCCGCCGCGGCAGTTCGGCGAGATCGCGATGACGGCGCTGCGGCGGGTGCTGGGGCAGGCGTCGATGTGAGGCTCGGGGCTGCCCAGTGCCCCGTCGCCGGACGTTCGCGTGGCTCAGGGTTACCCATGCCCCGTCGCCGGACGTTTGCGTCGGCTCAGGGCTGCCCGCGCCCCATCGCTGGACGTTCGCATGGCTCAGGGCTGCCCGCGCCCCATCGCCGGACGTTCGCCTCGGCCTTCGTGGCCTCGGCTCTCTCGGATGCCGACGGCGCTTCGCCATCCTGGCTGCGCTTGTCGGCATACGCCGGCTCCTGGGGCACGGGCAGCCCTTCGCTGAG
>CAIKWU010000222.1 GCA_903831155.1 uncultured Planctomycetaceae bacterium
CGCGATCGTCACCATGTGCGGAGTCGCGGTGGGCTGGGCGATGCCTGCCAGCGGGGCGACGACGGTGGGCCGCCTGCGCTGCGAGTGCCGCACCGACCCCGAGGGCATCGACGAGCCGCGGCCGAGGCTGGCATGGGTCATCGAGTCGGACGAGCCCGGCGAGAAGCAGACCGCGTATCGCGTGATCGCGGCGAGCACCGCCGATCGGCTCGCCCGCGACGAGGGCGATCTCTGGGACTCCGGCCGCGTGGCCTCCGGCGAGTCGGTGGGGCTCGAGTATGCGGGCGTGACGATTCCGTCGCATGGCCAATGCTTCTGGAAGGTGCGGATCTGGGGCCGCGACGGCGAGCCGACGGCATGGAGCGAGCCGGCGAGGTGGTCGATGGGCATCCTCGATCCCGCCGAGTGGCGGGCCACGTGGATCGGGCTCGAGGAGGAGATTCCGCGGCGATTCGTTGAGGACACGAACTGGATCTGGTTTCCGGACGACGGGCCCGCGGACTCGCTCCCTGCGGGACGGCGATTCTTTCGCCGGGTGTTCGAGCTTCCCGCCGACCGGTTGCCGACGAGCGTGGTCCTGCGGATCACGGCCGACGACAAGTGCACGATCTTCATGGACGGTCGTGAGATCGGCACCCGCGCCGGAGGCCAGGCCACCAAGGAGATGGACCTCACCTACCGGATGGGGCCCGGGCGGCACGTGCTCGCTGTGCTGGCGGAAAACGCCGCCGGGCCCGCGGGCCTGATCGCGCGATTGCACGCCGACTTCGCCGCGGGTGAGCCGCTCGTGGTGCGGGCGGACGAGTCGTGGAGGGCCGCTGCCGAGGAGGTGCCCGGCTGGCAGCAGCCCGATTTCGACGATGCCGGCTGGCGGCCCGCCCGCGTGCTGGGGCCGGTGGGCATGCCGCCGTGGGGCGACGTGCGACGAGCGGAGGAGCGGCGGCTGGCGGCGAGGTACCTGCGGCGGGAGTTCGACGTCGCCAAGCCGGTGCGGCGGGCGGTGGTGTCGGTGTGCGGACTCGGGTCGTCGGAACTCGTGCTCAACGGCCGCAAGGTCGGCGACCACGTGCTCTCGCCGGCGCTCGCCGAGTATCCCAAGCGGCTCTGGTACGTCACGCACGATGTGACCGGCGCTGTGAAGGAAGGCCGCAACGCGATCGGCGCGGTCCTTGGCAACGGCCGGTTCTTCGCCGTCCGCAGCCAGGTGTATGCGAACATGCCGACCTACGGCCTGCCGACGCTGTTCCTGCACCTGCGGATCGAGCACGACGATGGCAGCGTGACCACGATCGTGAGCGACGAGCGGTGGCGGGGCACGCGAGACGGCCCGATTGTTGCCAACAACGAGTACGACGGCGAGGAGTACGACGCGCGGAAGTCGCTCGGCGCCTGGGGGGAGGCGGGCTACGACGCGGCGGCGTGGCGGCCGGTGGATCGCAGCCCCGTGCCGACCGGCACGCTCTCCGCACAGATGATCGAGCCGATCCGGGTGGTCGAGCGGATCACCCCGCGATCGGTCGCGCGGCTGCCGTCGGGGAGCCACGTGTTCGACTTCGGGCGGAACATCGTCGGCTGGTCCCGGCTTACGGCGAGCGGGCCGGCCGGCGCACGCATCACGCTGCGGCACGCGGAGCGGCTCCTGCCCGATGGCACGCTCGATCTCGCCAATCTCCGCGGTGCAAAGGCCGTCGATGCCTACACGCTGTCGGGCACCGGCACCGAGACCTGGGAGCCGCGGTTCACGTACCACGGTTTCCGCTACGTGGAGCTGACAGGCTTTCCGGGCGAACCGACCACGGAAAGCCTTTGCGGGTGCGTGGTGCATGACGACCTGCGGCCGACCGGCACGATCCGCACCTCGAACGACGTGTTGAACACGGTGATCGGGAACACGATCCGGGGGCTCGAGGGCAACTACCGCAGCGTGCCGACCGACTGCCCACAGCGGGACGAGCGGCAGGCGTGGCTCGGCGACCGGCTCCAGGTGGCCCGCGGCGAGGCCTACGTGTTCGACACCGCCGCCTTCTACGACAAGTGGCTCACCGACATCGCCGACTCGCAGCGGGACGACGGCGCGATCCCCGACGTTTGCCCGGCCCACTGGCCGAGCTTCACCGACAACGTCGTCTGGCCGAGCGCGGCGATCCTCGTGGCCGAAGGGCAGTGGCGGCACTACGGCGACCGGAGGACGGTCGAACGGCACTACCCGTGCTTCGTGAAGTGGATTGACCACATGCTCTCCTTCGTGAAGGACGGCATCGCCGACCGCGACACCTACGGCGACTGGTGCGTGCCTCCGGAAGACCCACGGCTCATCCACTCGCTCGATCCGGCTCGCAAGACGGCCCCCGCGCTGCTCGCGACGTCGTTTCTGGCCCACGACCTCGCGGTGATGGCCTGCTTCGCCGACCTGCTCGGCAAGCCGGACGACGCGGAGAGGTTTCACCGCGAGGCGGCCACGATCCGCGCGGCCTTCAACGATCGCTTCTTCGATCACGACGCCGGCTTCTACGACAACGGCACCCAGACCGCGTGCGTGCTGCCGCTGGCGTTCGGGCTCGTGCCGGAGGGCGACGCGCCGCGGGTGGTGCGGCGGCTCGTCGAGCGGATCGAGGGACCGGCCCGCGGGCACATCGCGACGGGGCTCGTGGGAGGCCAGTTTCTCCACCGCACGCTGTCGGCGGCCGGCCGAGCCGATCTGGCCCTCGCGATCGCCACGCAGCGCGACTACCCGAGCCTCGGCTACATGGCCGAGCGGGGCGCCACGACCGTGTGGGAACTCTGGAACGGCGATACCGCCGACCCGGCGATGAACTCGGGAAACCACGTGATGCTCGCCGGCGACCTCGTCGAGTGGGCCTACGCCGACCTCGCCGGCATCGCGCCGGCCGACGGCGGCCGGGGATTCCGGACGATCCGGATGCAGCCGAGGTTCGTGAAGGGCCTCGACTTCGTCGATGCTGCCTATGACTCCCCGTATGGAAGGATCGAGAGCCGATGGCGGCGCGAGAGAGATCGCATCCGCTGGGATGTGACCGTGCCGGTGAATGTGAACGCCGAGTTGCTCGCGCCCGAGGGCATGACGCTGCGGGACGCGGCGGGAATGTCGCCGCAACCACTCCTGCTCTCGAGCGGCCGGCACTCGCTGGAGATCGACTGACTGCGGGGAGGTCAGGGCGGTGTGTCGGCGAGATCGGCGGGCAGGTCGGTGAGGTCCATCGCGGCGTCGGCCTCGGCGATCGCAAGGTGCGCGGCGACCACGTCGGCGTGCTTCTCGGCGAGGTTCGTGGTCTCGAAGGGATCGGCGGCGAGATCGAAGAGCATCGCGGGGCCCTGCCTTCTTGCGATCAGCTTCCAGCGGTCGCCGACCACGGCCCGGCCGGTCTGGTGGACGATGCAGACGGGCTTCGGCCGTGGGGCCGCGTCGGCCGCGCCCGCGATCGCATCCCAGCGGTCGAGGCCGTCCCAGGCGAGATCGGCCCCGGGCTCGAAGCCGACCAGCCGCGCGAGCGTGGGGAACCAATCGGCCACGTGGACGACCGCGGCCGACTTTCGGGGTGCCAGGGTGCCAGGCCAGTTCGCGAAGGCGCACACCCGCATGCCCCCCTCCCAGAGCGAGTTCTTCTGGCCGCGGAGCGGATCGTTCTCGCTGTTGAGCGGCGAATCGGGAACGGTGCCCACGTAGTGGTTCTCGAGCGACTCGATGCCCCCGTTGTCGCTCGTGAACACGATCAGGGTGTCGCGTCGCTGGCCCGTGTCGTCGAGAGCCTGCACGAGCCGGCCGACCGAGTCGTCGAGCTGCGAGACCATCGCCGCCAGCCGGAGGCGGGAGTCGTGCTTGGCGGGGTCGTCGTGGAAGCGGACGCCGTCGTAGAGCCGCTTGAACCGCTCCGGGGCATCGACCGGCGTGTGCACCGCGTGGAAGGCGACGTAGAGAAGCCACGGCTGCGGTTCGCGAGCGTTGCCGCCCGCCTCGCGGATCCGCCGCTCGGCCTCGCGGGTGATCAGGTCGGTGGCGTTGCCCTCCTCGTCGAGGCGGACTCCGTCGCGGTGCCAGGTGTCTTCATAGGGGCCGCGGCGGTACTTGTGGGTCCAGGGGTCGGCGGCGCCGGTGAGCGTGCCGTAGGAGTGGTCGAAGCCGTAGTGGTTCGGCCCCCACGCGGGACGCGAACCAAGGTGCCACTTGCCGCACTGGAACGTCTGATAGCCGAGCGATTCGAGCGCCGAGGCGAGGGTGACCGTGCCGGGAGGGAGGGAACGGCGGTTGCTCGGGGCGACCGCCTGGGGGCCGAAGCGGCCGGGATAGCGGCCGGTCAACAGGGCGACGCGGGTGGGCGTGCAGACCGGCTGCACGTAGTGGCGGTCGAGTTCCACGCCCTCGCGGACGAGGCGGTCGAGGTGGGGTGTCTTGCTGAAGCCGCCGTGCCAGCCCACGTCGCTCCAGCCGAGGTCATCGGCCACGATGAAGAGGATGTTGGGCCTGGCGATCGGCTCGGCTCCCGAGGAGACGGCGTGCAGGCCGACCATGAGGCCAAGAGCCGCGCACCACGATCGTCGAAGCGCGTGTGAAGGGGTCATGGGCCTGTCGCGGTCAGCGGAGGAAGGGTCGTGTCGGGCGGCCTGCAGCCCTCGTAGTTGTGACCGGTTTCGCGTCTTCTGAACAGGCTCCGCAGCACGCAGGCGATCCACCCAATCGATGCAGTGTCGGCACCAGTTCGCTACACTTCGCCAAGTCCCTGCCGATGGCGGCCGGGCGTCACGTTTTGATCGAGGAGCCTGCGATGCCGAGAGCTGTGTCGTTTCTGAGCCCGTGCCTGTCGGCGGTCGTGCTCGCCGTGGTGGCTGGCGTGGCCCGCGGTGATGCGGCGTCGCCGAGTCCGCTCGCCGACGAACTCAAGAAGGTGTCGGCCGCGTATGCCGAGGCGTTCAACAAGCGGGACTACACGGCGTTCGCCGATCAGTGGACGCTGCGGGCCGAACTCGTCGAGGGGGGCGCCCGGCTGGAGGGTCGCGACACGATCGTGGAATCGATCAAGGCCTGGCGGGAGCGGCATCCCGAGGCGTCGCTCGCCATCGAGGTTCGCGGCGTCGAGCCTGTGGCCGAGCCGATCGCCCGGGTGTCGGGGGTGATGCGGTTCACACGGAAGCCCGGGGAAGCGCCATTGGAATCGACATTCACCGCCCTGCGGGTGCGGGAGGGCACGACGTGGCGGCTTGCGGAATCGCGGGTGACGCCGGCCCATGTGGCCGCGCTCGACGATCTCGATTGGCTGATCGGCACCTGGCAGGCCGAGGTGGCCGATCGGGCCACGATCCAGATCACCTACGAAAAGGCCCTCGGCGGCTACTGC
>CAIKWU010000223.1 GCA_903831155.1 uncultured Planctomycetaceae bacterium
GAACCTCGAAACCTTCTCTACGGGCCTGAACCAGTGGGAGATCCGCTACGACGACACGACGGGCGGCTCGAACTACACTGGTGATCAGGCCTCGGGCAACTAAGTGACGATCACCGCCGTGCCCGAGCCGGCCTCGCTGGCTCTCACCGCTGTCGCGATCGGAGCGGCATGCCTGCTCCGCCGCCGTCGCCGCTGAGCCATCAGGCCCGCAGGAACCCGCGGGCCACGAGCGTGGGCTCGTACTGGCTGCCGCGAAGCATGCGGGCCGCCAGCGGGGTGGCCATGAGCGTGGTGCCGATCGCCATCAGCACGAGCATGCAGTAGACGGCCGGCGGGATCACGCCGAGGTCCATGCCGACGTTGATCACGATCAGCTCCATGAGCGCCCGCGTGTTCATGAACACGCCCACGCACGACGCCTCGCCGGCGGGCATCCCGCCGAGCCGGGCCGCCAGGCCGCAGCCGCCCCACTTGCCGAGCACGGCCACGGCGAACACCGCAACGCACCACGCTGCCGCCTCGGGCGTGCCCAGCGAACCGATGGTGGTCCGCAGGCCGGTGAACGTGAAGAAGATCGGCAGGAAGAAGACCGTGACGAAGTCGGCGAGGTGCGCGGCCAACGCCTCGCGAACCTTCGGCACGCCGGAGAGCGAGGCGCCGAGCAGGAACCCACCGAAGATCGCGAAGATGCCGATCTGGCTCGTGATCCAGGCGGCCACGAAGAGCAGGGCCAGCACGAGCGACAGGATCCCGAGCGGGAGCCGCGGCCCGGCGTGCCCCAGATCATCGTCGCGGACCGACCGCTCGAGCAGCGGCAGGAGCAAAGGCCGCACCACGAACAGGCAGACGGCCGCAAAGCCGAGCGTGGCCGCGATCATGCCGACGATCCGGCCGGCCTCGAAGTTGCCCGCGGCCAGCGCCGACACGGCGGCCAGGAGCGTCCAGCCGACCACGTCGTCGCAGGCGGCGGCGGCCACCACGGTCGCTCCCAGCGGCGTGTGCTGCATCCCCATCTCGATCAGGATCCGGCCGAGGATCGGGATCGCCGTGATCGACATCGCCGTGCCGAGGAAGAGCGCGAACGACCGGGAATCGATCGAGCCTGCGGCCCCGAGGGCGTCGAGCCGCGGCGTCATCGCCAGCGCCAGGGCGTAGCCCAGGGCGAACGGGGCGGCGATCCCGGCGAGTGAGATGCCCGCCGCGAGCCGGCCCTGGCGACGCACGTGCGAGAAGTCGAACTCGATCCCGATCAGGAAGAGCAGGAGGATCAGCCCCACCTGGCTGAAACTCGTGAGCGAGACCTCGAGCGAACCGCCGGCCGACGCATCGCCACCCCGAAAGACCGCTGCGAAGAGGTCGGGAAACCATGCCCCGAACGCCGACGGGCCGAGCAGGAGCCCCGCCACGATCTCGCCGACCACGCTCGGCTGCCGCAGCCAGCGGGCGACCGCCGCTCCGGCCCGGGCCGCGAGCACGATCACGACGAGCTGCACCAAGAGCGGCCGCAACGCCTCCTCACGGCCGGCGGCGAAGAGCACGGGCACGACCGCGGTCGGGTCGATCGGCATGGGACTCATCTGGCACGGAGAGGGAACGAACGCCTATAACGACTTCTAGAAACAGTAGCTGGCGTGCCCCGTGCGTGCGAGCTTGCGATGTTTTCAGCCCACGACCCGTCCGACATCGACCGGTTCTTCCGGGGCCTGACAGAGTACGCGTTTCACGCGAGGCTCGGGGTCGTCGACCCGCCGCTGATCGACTACGTGTCGCTGCTGCTCGTCCGATTCCTCCGCAACGACCTCGCAGCCGGGCCGGCGGTGCCCGTTGCCCGCGCCGCCGACGTCACGCACATGCTGGTCACGGCCGCGGATCGCATCACGCCCGACGAGGCTCGCGAGGAATACCGCCAGATCGGCGACATCACGCTCTTCTGGAGCGGCCTCTACCCCGAGGCCCTGCGGCGTCCGGACGTGCCGGGCCGGATCGACCGGCTCGCGGCCTACCGAACGACGGGCAAGCGGGCCTACCGTTTGGCCGCGACCCTCGAGCCAGCCGAAGCGGCCGAGGAGCGGCGGCTGCTCGAACGGCTGGCCGAGGAATACGACCTCTGCGTGGAAGGGCTCGCGGAGGTGCGCCGGATCTGGGGCGAGGGCTGATACGGGTCGCACGTGAGGCTCTCGCTCCACTGCGTGGCGAGTGAAAGCCGACCGGCCGTGAGGCCGCGGGCTCACCACGCTGGACACGGCGTCTTGGAGTGGTTCGCCCCACGCCTCACGGCGTTGGGCTTGTACAAACGGACCCGCGAGGGATCGCCCGTGCCCCGAAAGCCGGCGGCATCCTCGAACGTCCGGCGACGGCGCATGGGCAACCCCGCGCCACCGCGCCCGAGAAGGCGGTCACGCGATGAGCTGTGCCGGCCACGGCGGGCTGAAACCAGCCTGCTCCACGTCGATGCCCGCCGCGGCGAGCACGGCCACGGCGGAGCCGACCGACGATCCGCCGCGTTCGAGAACGAACGACACGGCGTCGGGATCGGTCGCTGCCGCGTCGAGCCCCGCCGCGGCCAGGGCCGTCACCGCCCGTTCCGCAGCTCCGCGGCAGACCGCCGCGCACCGCCACGCACGGCCGGACGAGAAGGCCGCGGGGGTGGCCGGCCCCGACGCCACGAGGCTGCCCTCCGCCAGCACGAAGAGGTGTGTGAAGCACGCCGGCACGTCGGCGTCGTCGATGGCGGCGAGCACCGTCCGCCCCATCAGAAGGGCATCGCCGATGAACCGCTCCATCTCCAGCCGCTCGAGCGGGTCGAGCCCGCCGAAGGGATCGTCGAGGAGCAGCACGTCGGGCTCGTGGAGGAGTGCCCGCGCCAGGAGCAGTCGCTTCTGCTGCCCGGTAGCGAGGGCGTCGAGCGGGGTGCGGTCGCCGGCGGGCAGGCCGGCGAGGGCGAGGCCGCGACCAACCGCCGCGGCGAGCCTCTCGCGCCGCAGCCCCGCGGCCGAGCCGAACACCTCGAGAAACTCGCCGGCCCGCAGGCCCGGCCACCCCGGCATCCGATCGGGCACGTAGCCCAGCGAGCGGCGAACGATCTCGGGCTCACGCCGAACCGACCTGCCGGCCACGAGGATGTCGCCGGCATGGAGGGCCCAGGCCGTCGCCGCCGCGGCGAGCAGCGACGACTTGCCGGAGGCCGTGCGGCCCACGATCGCCGCCGCCTGACCATGGCCCACGGCGAGCGTCACGGCCTCGACCACGAGCCTTCCCGACCGCTCGACCGTGGCCCGTTCGCAGCGGATCATCGGAATGACCGGCTCAGGCGGGACGATGTCCGCCCGCGAGCCGCTCCTGCGTCATCTCGATCGAAACCAGCATGCCCTTGGCCTTGTTGAGGGTCTCCTCGAACTCCTGTTCGGCCACGCTGTCGGCCACCACGCCCGCGCCCGACTGGACGAAGGCCCGGCCGCCGGCGATCACGACCGTCCGCAGGGCGATGCAGGTGTCCATGGAGCCGTTGAAGTCGACGTAGCCGACCGCGCCCGCGTAGGGGCCGCGCCGGACCGGCTCGAGCTCGTCGATGATCTCCATCGCCCGGATCTTCGGCGCGCCCGACACGGTGCCGGCGGGCAGGCAGGCGCGGAGGGCGTCGAAGGCCGAGAGGCCCTCGGCGAGCCGCCCCGTCACGTTGCTCGTGATGTGCATCACGTGGCTGTACCGCTCGATCACCATCACGTCGGAGAGCTCCACCGAGCCGATCGCGGCCACCCGGCCCACGTCGTTGCGGCCGAGGTCGATCAGCATCACGTGTTCGGCCCGCTCCTTCGGATCGGCGAGCAGCTCCTCGGCGAGCGCCTTGTCCTCCTCCGGTGTCGCCCCGCGGCGACGGGTGCCGGCCAGCGGCCGCACCGTCACGATTTCATCCACGCACCGCACCATGATCTCGGGCGAACTGCCCACGAGCGTGCAGGCGGGCGTGCGGAGGTAGAACATGAACGGGCTCGGGTTGACCACGCGGAGCGTGCGGTAGAGCTCGAGGGGCGGCGCGGAGAACGGCATGTCGATCCGGCGGCTGAGGACCACCTGGAACACGTCGCCCGCGCGGATGTACTCGATCGACCGCTCCACCGCCGCGAGAAACTCATCGCGGGGAAAGGTGCTCGTCGCGGTGCCGTCGTCGAGGCAGGCCGGCTCGCGCCGCGGGCCGATGTCGGCCGCCGACGGCCACTCGTGCGGCGCCGAGAGCCGGGCGATCGTCTCGTCGATGCGGCTCCGTGCGGCGGCGTGCGCCGCGTCGAGGGCAGCCGGGCTGCCGTCGCCCACGTCGGCGAGCACGACCACGTCGATCACCTTGGTCACGTTGTCGAACACGACCATGCGGTCGTAGAAGCCGAACGACAGGTCGGGCAGGCCGCGGTCGTCGGTCGGCGCGTCGGGCAGCCGCTCCACGTAGCGGACGGTGTCGTAGCCCGCGAACCCCACCACGCCGCTGGTGAACGGTGGCAGTTCGGCAAGCCGCGCGGTGCGAAACGCGGCCATCCGGCGCTCGAGTTCGGCCAGCGGGTCGTCGCTGGTGAATGTCTCGTCCCGACCTCCGCCCGTCACGGTCACGGTCGAGCCCCGGGCCTCCAGCCGCAGGAAGGGGTCGGCGGCCAGGAAGCTGTATCGGCCCACCTTCTCCCCGCCGACCACGCTCTCGAACAGGCACGCGGCGGCACCGGAATCGATCTTGGCGAACGCCGACAGCGGCGTCAGCCCGTCGGCGAAGAGCCTGCGGTACACCGGCACCAGGCGTCGGCCCCCGGGCCCGGACGGCGGGAGCGACCGCGCGAGTTCGCCGAAACGGGACCTGTCCGGTAGATGGGGCATCGGTGGGGCGAAAGGGCGGCGCCGGCCGGCGGTTTGGCCTGAGACTACCCCCGACCCGGGACACCAACAACACGCCCCGCCCCCGCCCCGAGGGCGACCGCGGGCCCACGACCCGCTATTATTGACGCGGAACCGGAGGGATCGGCCCGTGAAGTGTCAGCAGTGCGAGAAGCAGGCGGTGTTCCACATCACGGAACTCGAGTCGGGAGACGTCCGCGAGGTGCACCTCTGCGAGGACCACGCCCGCACGTATCTCAACCAGTCCGAGGCGGCGGAGGGGGCCGAGGGGCCCGGCGAACCGGGCGGTGTGGGCGGGCCGCTGGCGGTCGGACAGACCGCCGACGAGCTTTCCCTGCTCGACAAGAAGGCCTGCCCGATGTGCGGGATCTCGTTCTTTGAGTTTCGAAACCAGGGCCGCCTCGGCTGCGCCCACGACTACGTCCACTTCGAGAAGGAGCTCGAACCGCTGATCTCCAACATCCACGGCTCGACCCAGCACTGCGGCCGTCGACCCGTTCGCGACGCCGGCCGGGAGCCACCGCTGCCCGAGGCCACCGACGACCTGACCGTGGTGATCGGCCTGCGGCGGAGCATGCAGGAGGCGATCGCCTGCGAGGACTACGAAAAGGCTCGCGAGGATCGCGACGCGATCCGCGGGATCGAGGAACGCTGGCTGGGGGAACCCCGCCGGGACGCCGCTCCCGGGAAGACCGACGGTGCGACCGATGAAACTTGAAGCTCTCGCCGGCGCCGTCGGCGAATGGCTCCGTGGCACCGGGCCGGAGTCCGACATCGTGATGAGCAGCCGCGTCCGGCTCGCGCGGAACGTGGCCCATTATCCGTTCGTCAGCCGGATGTCGGAGCAGGACCGCACCGAAGTGGAGCGGTTCCTGCGGGACCGGATCGCCTCGTCATCGGCGGGCAGCGCGCTTGAGTACATCGACGTCGGCGGCCTCGAGGAGGTGGACCGGCAGTTCCTGGTCGAGCGGCAGCTGATCAGCCGCGAGCACGCCGAGGCCCAGGGAGCCCGGGGCGTGGCGATCGACGGCCGCGAGCAGGTCAGCCTGATGATCAACGAGGAGGACCACCTCCGCATCCAGTGCATGCACAGCGGCCTCGATTTGAAGGGCGCGTGGGAGCAGATCCGCGGGGTGGACGACCAGATCGGCCGGGTCGTCCCCTACGCCTTCCAGCCGCGGTGGGGCTACTTGACGGCCTGCCCCACCAACGTGGGCACGGGGATCCGCGTGAGCGTGATGCTGCACCTGCCGGCGCTGGTCATCACCCGGCAGATCGACAAGGTGTTCCGCAGCCTCCACAAGATCTCGCTGGCGGTCCGCGGCCTGTACGGCGAGGGCTCGCAGGCCATGGGCGACTTCTACCAGATCTCCAACCAGACCACCCTCGGCAAGACCGAGGAGGAGCTCGTGGAGCAGGTGGGCGACGTGGTGCCGGTGCTCATCGACTACGAGCGTCGCGCCCGTGAGTTCCTGGTCCGCGAAACGCAGCAGAACGTTCACGACCAGGTGAGCCGCGCCTTCGGCATCCTGCGGACGGCCCAGACGATCACCGCCGAGGAGACCATGCAGCTGCTCTCACGGGTGCGGATGGGGGTGCTGCTCGGCCTGATCGGCGACGTGAAGATCGCCGACATCAACTCGCTCCTGATCCGCACCCAGCCGGCCCACCTCCAGAAGCTGCGGGGCATCGAACTCGACACCAAGGACCGCAACATCGAGCGGGCCCGCTACCTCCGCCGCCACTTCGAGGGCGGTACGCCGCAGAACTGAATCAGCCCGCCTTCAGCTTGCGACGCAGGGCCGCCACGACCGGGCCGGGCACGAAGCGCAGCAGGGCCTCGTCGCCCGCCAGGGGCGTGATCTGCTTGAGCAGCGACGACGAGATGTGCGAATAGGCGGCGTCGGCCATCAGGAACACCGTCTCCACGGACGGATCGAGCTTGCGGTTGGCCAGCGTCATCGTGAACTCGGCCTCGATGTCGGTCAGCGAGCGAACTCCGCGGAGCAGCACGTGCGCCCCCTGCTCCCGGACGAAGGCCACGGACAGGCCGCTGAACCGCTCCACCCGCACGTTGCCGAGCCCCGCCACGGCGGCCTGCACGAGCTCCACCCGCTCCTCGAGCGAGAACAGCGGTTGCTTGTCGGGATTGATCCCCACGCCCACGACGATCGCATCGAAGATGCGGCTGGCACGGCCGATGACGTCGAGGTGCCCGAGGGTGACCGGATCGAAGGATCCGGTGTAGACGGCGACGCGTCCCGACGGGTGGCTCACGGCTGACGCTCCGAAGTCCGGCGAACGGGGTGTCGCGGTGCTCCCGCCCCCGCCCCGCGGTACCTCCCCGCGGGCGGGAGAGTATGGTATGGAATTGCGGTCCGCAGATCATCCCCTCGACGCCCCCTGGACGCCCCGCACGTGCTTTCGTTCGCCGGCCTGATCGTTTCGGGCATCGTCGTGATCCTCTTTCTCGCAGATCTGGTGGCCGCGTTCCCGTTCCAGCGGGTGAGCGTTGCGGCCGACGTGGGCTTCATCCTCGCGGGGATGCTGGTCGCCTACCTGAGCTGGTCGATCGGGTCGCGGGCGAAAGCCTGACCCGCTCGGAGGTCAGGCGGCCGCCCGGAGCACGGAGCCGGCGATCGGCTGGCGGCCGGCCCCGGCGATCAGGCTCGGAAGCGTGGAGAGATGGGCCACCTCCACGCCTCCGCGGGCGCTTCGCTGCGCCGCCCACGCGATCCACCGCTGGAGTCGCGGGGGCATGAAGGCGGCGACCGAACCGCCGGCCGCGGCCTCGCCACGCAGCACGCTCAGCCCCCCGGGGCTCAGCCGAGGGCTCCCGCCGAAGCCGAACCAACCGGCGATGCCTCCGGGCCGCGACGGCGTGACGAGCACCTCCCAGAGGCCCCAGACCACGTTGCGGCACGCCCAGCCGCGGGGCGCGGGCCGACGGCAGCCTCGGCTGTCATCGGAGAAGGCGTCGACGATCGCCACGGAAATCCCGTGCTCGGCCAGAAGCACCCGGTGCTCGAGCGGCGCGGGGCCGCGCAGCACCACGGCGGTGATGTCGGGCAGAAGATCGCGGCCGCGGGCGAGCAGATCTCGCAGCCGCTGACGCGAGCCGCACGCTGCCGGCGGAATGTCGATCGCGACGTCGATGTCGCCGGCCCCGGAGACGGCCGCGAGGTCATCGACGCCGACGAGCCACGTCACCGGCACCGACAGCGACCGTGCGGTCTCGACCCAGCTCGCCTGCCGGCCGACGGGCTGCCGTGGAGCGCCGGCGCAGATCACCAGCGTCGAAGAAGGTCTCGAACGCATCACGCAACCTCCCCGATGGCTCCGTCCCGACGACGCGCCGGAACGTGGTCTCCCATGGCTATCGACCCCCGGCGTTCCTCCGCTGCACCGGCCGGGGTCGGTGGTCATCCGTGGAGGGACGGGGGGAGATGCGCCGTGCCGGGGGACCCTGCCGGTGGCGGAAGCACTGCGGCCGCGGCCTCGTGGCGGATGATCGCCTCGACGATCCCGTCGGTCGTGGCCCGGGCGGCCTCCACCGTGGGCGTCAGGCCGTGGCCCTCGAGGGCCGCCGTGGTGACCGGGCTGATGGTCGCGATCTTCCAGGCCCGCATCCGGTCGCCGAAGAGGCGGACGGCCGAGGTGGCGATCGACGGGCTCGTCAGCACGATCCAGTCCACCGGCAGCCGGACCACCGCCTCGGCGTCGTGCGGATCGAGCGCCTCGCGCGGGCGGGTCTCGTAGGCCACGACCTCGTCCACGTGGTGCCCGCGAGCCTCGAGGCCGAGCCTGAGCTCCTCCCGCCCACGATCGGCGCGGATGAGAAGGAACCGGCCGCCATGCACCGTGGCGGCCAACTCCGCGGCGAGTTCCTCGGCCCGCGAGACCGACGGCGTCAGGTCGCAGCGATACCCCGCCTCCTCCAGGTGCCGGCGGGTGGCCGGGCCGATCGCGGCCAGTCGCGCCGTGCCCAACGCCCTGCCGTCGAGCCGCAGTGCCGCCAGCCTGCCGAGGAATCCGCGGACACCGTTGGCGCTCGCGAGCACGATCCAGTCGTAGGTGGAGGCGGCGCGGATCGCATCGTCGAGCGGCTGCCATGACGGCGGATCCTCGATCGAGACGAGAGGCACGTGGAGGGCTCGGCCCCCCGCGGCCCGGATCGACGACACGATCTCCCCTTCCTGGCCCGACGGCCTCGTGACGAGCACGAGCCGGCCGGCGAGCGGCCCCGCCGGCACGGCGGCGGCGCCGACGATGACGACGGCCGGAGACCGCCAGCCGTGCCGCTCCACGTCGGCCGCACAGTGCCCGAGCGTCGTGGCTCCGAGCTGCTCGTCCGGCCAGGAGCAGCGGCTGACGATCGTCACCGGCGTGTCCGGCGACCGGCCCGCCGCCACGAGTTCCCGCGACCATCGCGCCACCTGCTCGACGCCCATGTAGACGACCAGCGTGCCCTGCAGCGCAGCCAGGCCGCGGAAGTCGACGGCGGCCTCCTTGCCGTCGGCCTCCCGGCCGGTCAGCAGGGTCACGCTCGACGCCTCGACGCGGCTCGTGAGCGGCACGCCCGCCGCCGCCGCGGCCGCGAGGGCCGCCGTGACGCCGGGCACGAGTTCGACCGCCACGCCGGCGCGCCGTACCGGCTCCAGCTCCTCGGCGAGCCTGCCGAAGACCGCCGGGTCGCCCCCCTTCAGCCGCACCACCGTGCCCCCCTCGACCGCGAGCCGCGCGAGGAGATGCCCGGTGGCAGCCCCCGGGTCGGGTCGCGGATCACCGGCTCGATCGATCGGCACCCGACGGGCGTGTGGATTGATGCCGTCGAGCATCCGCACGGGCACGAGCGCATCGTGCACGATCACGTCGGCCGCACGGAGGATTTCCACGGCACGGATCGTGAGCAGGTCGGGGGCTCCCGGCCCGGCCCCGACGAAGAAAACACGGCCCGGTGCGGGCGAACGACGGTCGTGCATGGCCTTGGCAGGATATCAGGCAGGCCGTTCGCGGTGTTTGTCGGCCCCGTGGCCCACACTACACTCGGGTTCCGCGAACGAGCCTTCCCACAGATCGTCTCCGACCATGGCGAACGAGTCCACTGCCGCGACACCACCCCCGGCCGACCCGGCGAACGTGCCCTCGACCGTGGCCCTGTCGCCCGGGGAGCGGTCGCGGGTGCTCAAGTGCTACCAGACCGGCTGCCAGGCGCTGCAGACCAACCCCGACTACGCCATCGACATGTTCGCGGTGAGCGCGGCCGGGGATCCCGGCAACGCGATCTTTCTCCAGGCCCTGCTCGGCGCCCTCCGGAAGAAGCACGGCGCCAAGAAGTCGGGCAGCCTGACCTCGTTCCTGTCGGTCGGTTCCCGCGCCGGCCTCAAGAAGCTCGCCTCGTCGGCCCAGTGGCGGGAGCTGATCAAGCAGGGCGTGGACATCATCAAGGCCAACCCCGCCGACCACGTCTGCCTCCTCGCCATGGCCGAGGCCTGCGGCAACCTGATGTTCGTCGAGTCGCAGGCGGTCTACCTGCGGGCCGCCCTCGACGCGTTCCCGACCGACCCCGAGGTGAATCGCCAGTGTGCCAAGTTCGCCGCGAGCCAGGGCAACTTCGATCAGGCGATCGAGTGCTGGCGGCGCATCGGCCGGACGAAGGGGCTCGCCGAGGAGGCGGAGAAGGCGATCGCGGAGCTGTCGGTCGACAAGACGATCGCCGCCGGCCAGGGCATGATCGGCCGGGGCGGTGCCGGAGCCGCCCGCGGCCCGGCCAAGCCCGAGCAGCCGGCCGCGCCCGGCGGGCGTGCCGGTGAGCTTCGCCAGGCGATCGCGAAGAACCCCGCCGACATTGACTCCCGCCTCGAACTCGCCGACGTCCTCGAGCGCGACGGGTCGGTGGACGAGGCCGAGCGAATCCTCAACGAGGCCCTCGCCGCGTCGGGCAACGAACTCAAGGTCCGCGAGCACCTCGAGGATCGGCAGCTCCGCTGGGGCAAGCACCGCGTGATGATCGCCGAGAAGCGGCTGGCGACCGAGGACACACCCGAGCACCGGGCGACGGCCGAGAAGCTTCGCGCCGCCCAGATCCGTCAGGAGATCGACGTCTTCAAGGCGCGGTGCGACCGGTATCCCGAGAACCTCACCTGGAAGTACGAGCTCGCGATGCGGCTCAAGGCGGCCGGCAACTACACGGAGGCGATCCGCCAGTTCCAGGAGTCGATGAAGGACACCCGCAGGCGGGGAGCGGTCGCGCTGGAACTCGGGGAGTGCTTCCAGAAGATCAAGCAGTACCAGCTCGCGATGCAGAACTATCAGGCTGCGGTCGACGCGATCACCGACCGCGAGCTCGAACTGCGGAAACGGGCCCTCTATCGGGCCGGCGTGCTGGCCGCGGGCCTCGACGACCTCGATTCCGCACGGAAATACCTCTCGATTCTCGCCGGTTTGGACTTCGGATACCGCGATGTCGCCCAGCGTCTGGACAAGTTGAGTCCGGCGAAGGATAAAGGTGCGGACGGCTGAGCCGCCCCCGGGCCGGCTCCCCCGCCGGCCGGGATCGCTCCCGGCACCACCGCACGTCACCCACGATCGAGGATCCAGGCATGCCCCACTCGGCCAGCGCGAAGAAGCGTAATCGTCAGAATCTCCGCAACCGCGAACGCAACCGCGCGATCAAGTCCGAGATCAAGACGAAGATCCGCGGCGTGCTCACGGCGATCTCGTCCGGCGACGTCGCCACGGCCAAGGAGCAGTTCCGCGGGATGGCGAGGGCGACCGACCGCGCCGCCTCGTCGGGCACGATCCACCGCAACCGCGCCGCCCGGATCAAGTCGCGGATTTCCGCCCGCGTGAAGAACGCCGAGAAGGGAACTGGCTCGGCCGCGCCCACCAAGGGACGCAAGGTCGCGAGCAAGGGTTCGGCGAAGTCGTCCTGATCTTCACCAGACGACGCGGGCCGCGTCGAACACGGGCCCCTCGACGCACGTCCGGCGGTAGTCCCAGCCACCGTCCTCGTCGCGGATGCGGGCCACGCAGGTGAAGCAGATGCCGACGCCACAGGCCATCGGCGTCTCGAGCGACACCTCGCAGGGCACCCTCCGGGCCGACGCCCAGCCGGCGACCGCCTCCATCATCGGCTCCGGGCCGCAGCAGGCGATCCGCGTCGCAGCCGCATCGATGCCCGTCGCGAACCGCGCCTCGAGCAGATCGACCACGGTGCCTCTCGTCCCGGCCGACCCGTCGAGCGTGGCCAGGTGCACGTCGCAGCCCGCCCTGCGGAAGTCGTCGGTGCAGGCGAACGATGCCGCCGTGCGGGCACCCCAGCAGAAGGTCACGCGGCCCGCGCGGGGGGCATCCCGCCCGGGCGCGCCGTAGCTGGCCATCCCGAGCCGTTCGCGGGCCAGCGCCAAAAGCGCCGTCTGCCCGATCCCGCCCGCCACGAGCAGCAGGTGCTCCGTGGCCGGGGGCTCGAACCCGTTGCCCAGCGGTCCCCAGGCGAGGAGTTCGTCGCCCGGCCGCGTCTCGGTGACCGCCTGCGTGAACTTGCCATGCACGGTGTAGACGAAATCGGCGTAGCGCGGCTCGATGCCGTCGGAGAAGACGTCGTAGACGGCGAACGGGCGGGCCAGCAGGGGATCGCTGCGACCGGCGAGCCGCAGCATCGCGAACTGCCCCGGGATGGCCCGGGCGGCGATCGCGGGGCAGTCGAGGCGGATCCGCCACGTGCCCGATGCCACCTCGTCGTGCGACACCACGCGTGCCCGCAGCACGGTGGCCTGGTCGGCGTGGCAGACGGCGGCGGCCATCACTCAGCCCTCTCCACCCGACGGCCGAGCCCGCCACTGCGACGCCTTGCCCGCCCGCTTGCGGCGGCCGGGCGGTGCGGCACCGCCACCCGCCTTGCCTGGCCGCTCGGGGCGGCCATCGGGCCTACCCGGCGGTCGGCCGCGAGGCGGCCTGCCTTCCCCTGCCCCACGAACACCCGGCCGCCGTGGCGGGCCTCCGGGGCGACGGCCGCGGGCTGGTCCGCGCGGTCGCGGCGGCTCGCGTTCGGCATCGGCGCCGACGGCCGCGATCGCGTCCTTGCGGAGCGCTTCGATCTCGCTCCAGGCGAGCGGCCGCCATTGGCCGGGAAGCAGGTTGCCCAGCGAGAGACCGCCCACGGCGACCCGCTTGAGCTGGTGCACCTTGTGACCGAGCGTGGCGAGCATCCGGCGGATCTCGCGGTTCTTGCCCTCGTCGAGCACCATCTCGAGCACGGCGCTCTGCTTGTGCTGCGAGCGGATCGACACCCGCTTCGCGTGGACCTCGGCCTCGGCCAGGCGGATGCCTCGCCGGAGCTTGTCGAGCAGCTCCTCCGTCGGCACGCCGGCGACCTGCACGAGGTATTTCTTCTCCACCCCGTATCGCGGATGGGCCAGCAGATTCGCCAGTCCCCCGTCGTTGGTGAGCAGGATCAGGCCCTCGCTCATCCGGTCGAGACGGCCGATCGCGAACAGCCGGTGATCGCCCGGCACGAGATCGACCACCCGCGGACGGCCCGCGGGGTCGGCGTTGGTGGTGACGACACCGATCGGCTTGTTGAGCATGAACACGACCCGCTTCGGGTTCGGCAGCCGCTCGCCATCGACCCGGATCTCCTGGGCGTGCGGATCAACGCGGGTGCCGAGCGTGGCCACAACCTTGCGATCGACCTCGACTCGGCCCGCAGTGATCAACTCCTCGCACGCGCGGCGGCTCCCCAGCCCGGCCGCGGCGAGCACCTTCTGCAGCCGTTCGAGTCCGTCATCGCCGGAGGCGGCAGGGGCGCCGGGACCCGCGTCGTGCCGGGCGGGCCGCGCTCGCGGCGGACCGCCTCGGGCCGGGCCATCGGGTCGGCGGGGGCCACCGGGTCGGAAGTTCCCGCCGGGACGTCCGGGACGGGAGGGGCGGCCTCGGGGAGGACGCGAGTCGGGGGCGGGCATGGCGAGCAGTTCCGGGGGCGAAGGTCGCCCGATCATACACCCGTCCGCCCCGGGCGGCAGATCATTGCAGCGGCTGCGACCACCACCGCGCCCGCTTCACCTCGGCGACCGGTTCCGCGTAGTCACGGGGCCGGGTTCCGTCGAGGGTCGTGTACTGCCGGAGCAGCGACGGCCCGATGTCGTTCTCCATGAACGGATCGAACCGCACCGCCCGCCGCTGCTGGACCCGTGCCGAAGGGGGCTCGAGCCACTTCGGCTTGCCGAGCGACGCGCAGCCCGACGCCATCAGGACGACCGCGATGACGGCGAGGAACACGTGGCGCATGCTGCAGGCTCCGGGAACGTGGCGGGGGAGTCTAGGCCCCGGCCGGGAGCGGCCCAACCCCGGTTTTGGGCCGGTTTCACGGCAGCGACACGTGGAGCATTCTGGTGCCGTCGCCGACGGCCGACAGCGTCTGTCGGCCGGTCGATGCGGGCAGGAGCACGCAGTCGCCGGCACCGAGCGGCGGCAGCCCCCAGCGATCCTCGAGCGTTGCCCCGCCCGCGAGCACCGCGATGAAGTGGCAGCCCTCGTCACCACCGACCCGCCAGGCCCCCGTGGGCGCCACCTCGTCGAACACGAAGTAGTCGCAGCTCACGAGCCGCTTCACGGCAGGGTCGGCGGTGGGCGTGGGTGTCACGGGCCCCGCCGGCTCGAATCGCGTCGTCGCGTCGAGGCCCTCCTCGACGTGGAGGGCTCGAGGGCTGCCGTCGGGCCCCACGCGGTTCCAGTCGTGGAGCCGGAAGGTCACATCGCTCGACTGCTGGATCTCCGCGACGAGCAGCCCCGCCCCGATCGCATGCACCGTGCCCGCGGGCACGAACACGCAGTCGCCCGCCTTCACGGAAAACGAGTGAATCACCTCGTCGCAGCGGCCGGCACGAAGCGCCGCGGCCAATCGATCACGGGTCACCCCCTCCACGAGGCCGGCGTAGATGCGGCTGCCGGGCTCTGCGTCGATCACGTACCACGCCTCGGTCTTGCCGAGGTCGGGAGTGCCGAGGCGAGCGGCGCGGGCGTCATCCGGATGCACCTGCACCGAGAGATCCTGGCAGGCGTCGAGCAACTTGAAGAGCAGAGGGAACCTCGGCTGCGGCGCGTGCCGCCCGAGGAGATCCCGGCCCCGTGCCTGCACCAGCGAACCGAGGGTCTGCCCCGCGAGGGGGCCGGCCGCGACCACGCTCTGATCGTCCCCGCGATCGACCATCTGCCACGACTCCGCATACGCCCCCGGCTCCGGCAGCCGGCGGCCGAAGGCCGACTCGAATCGCCGACCTCCCCAGAGGTAGCGGCGGTAGATCGGCGACAGGATCAGTGGCGGGAGCACGGGCGTCTCAAGGCGAAGGCGGGCGCATGGCCGCCGGCCCTCACGAGCCGGCGTATCCCTCGAGGATGCGCCCGATGACGAAGCAGCATATCGAAAAGACCAGCATGCCGAGCATGGGCCCGGACGTGATCCGGCCGCTCAGTTCCATCACCACGGCGAGGGCGGGAACCGTCAGGCCGATCATCTGCCCAAGCTTGCCAACCGCCTTCATGGCACCGCCGTGGAACGGGGACCGACGGCCGCCGAGCGCGACTCGTAGTGGAGGAGGTCGCCGGCGCGGTCCGACGAGCGGAGCCACCGGAGACCGCCCTCCGACAGCCCGCAGACCCGCACGAGACCTCCATCGTCGCGAACCCGGGAGCCGACGGCCGCGATGGCGTCGATCAGCGTGTCGTCGATGGCTTGCACCCGGTCGAGCTCCAGCACCACGCGGTGCGCGTGGTTCACCCGGATCATACCCAGAAGCTGGTCCGCGAGGGACTCCCGCCCGGCCTTCGCTCCATCGCGCTCCAGCCGCAGGAACAGCCAGTCGGGCCCCCGCTCGACCGCGACACCCCAGCCCACGCCTTCCGCGCCGCGGCCTTCGGCCGCCGCCGTTGCCTCACGAACGTGTGACGCATGCATGATGAACCTCCGTGCAACTCCGATCAGGTTGTCCGTCGCGAACTCCATTTCGCTCCCGGTGCCGGCCCCAGGCCGCCCGCCCCCCGACGCGGCATGATCCGCAGGATGGCCGAAAACGGGCAAGCAGCACCCCGCAGGCCCGCTGGCCCCGCGGCCAAAAGCCGCCGGGACACCTGGGCGGGCTTGTCGCCGGCGACATGACAGCAATACTGCCACGGTTCGTCCGCACATCCTTCAGGAGCCTCGATCATGGGTCGTCACGGTGCCGTCACGTTCAAGGGAACCCCGCTCACCCTCGTCGGCGAGGAAGTGAAGGTCGGCGCCGCCGCCCCCGAGTTCACGCTGGCCTACTTCGAAGGCGGCATGAAGCAGCTGAAGAAGTCCGACCTGCATGGCAAGCCCACGATCATCAGCGTGGTGCCATCGCTCGACACGCCCGTGTGCCAGGTGCAGACGAAGACGTTCAACCAGCGGCTGGCCGCGCACGGCGACAAGGTCAACGCCGTCACCGTGAGCCTCGACCTGCCCTTCGCCATGAACCGCTTCTGCGGTGCGGAGGAGATCAAGTCGATGCGGAGTGGCAGCGACTACATGGACCGTGGCTTCGGCACGTCGTTCGGCGTGCTCATCGACGAACTCAAGATCCTCGCCCGTGCCGTGTTCGTGCTCGATGCCAACGGCGTCGTGCGGCACGCCGAGGTCGTGAAGGAAGTCGCCGACCAGCCGAACTACGACGCCGCCATCGAGGCGCTGGAGCGGCTCGTCGGCTAGGGCTGGTGGCTTCCGGGGTGGCACTCCTGCGTCGCTTCGAGAAGGTCCGCCGCTTCCTTCGCTGGAGGTTCGGGTCGCCGTCGGCGCCGCCCGTGTTCTGGCACGTCGGCCGGCCGAACTTCGGTGACGACATCAACCCCTCGTTCTTCGCGCGGCTGCTCGGCAGGAGCGTGCGGTTCGCGACGGATCAGCGACGGCCCCACGTGCTCGGCGCCGGCAGCATCCTGCAGCATGCGACGCCCGCGTCGGTGGTCTGCGGCGCGGGCCTGCTCGCCCCGTCGAGCCGGCCGGTGCGGGCGGCGGAGATCGTCGCCGTCCGCGGCGCCCTCTCGGCCGAGGCGTGCGGTGCCGACGCCGCCCCCCTGCTCGGCGATCCGCTGGTGCTGATCGACCAGTTCGTCCGGCGGCCGCCCCAGCGCCGGCGATTCGGCTTCGTGCCGCACGTCACCTCCGTGGCCCGCTGGAGGCGACTCACCGGCCGCGACATCGCGATCATCGATCCCGCCTGGGAGCCCTGGACCACCGTGGCGGAGATCGCCGCGTGCGAGGTCGTGGTCAGCCAGTCGCTCCACGGGCTGATCGTCGCCGACGCGCTCGGGATTCCCAACGTGTGGGTCGCCCCCAGCGACGAGATGAGCGGCGGGCGGTTCAAGTTCGACGACTACTTCTCCACGCTCGACGAGGCGAAGCAGGCCGTGCCCGAGAGCCGCGACCTGTTTCTCGCCCCGCAGCGGCTCGACGCCGCCGTCGGCCGCTATCGCTTCTGCAAGCAGCGCTATCGCGAGGCACTCGCGGCCGCCTGCGCCCGTGTCGCGAAGCCCACCGCCGGCTGACGAGACTCGCACGAAGTCCGAGGCTCTCGTCCGGCGAGGGGCTGCCCGTGCCCCGTCGCCGGACGTTCGCGGCGGGCATCCTGCCCGCCGCTCTCTGCATGTCCGCTGCGCTTCGCCATCCCGGCTCCGCTTGCTCCCATAGCCCGGCTCCCGGGGCAC
>CAIKWU010000224.1 GCA_903831155.1 uncultured Planctomycetaceae bacterium
CGAGCAGATGGCGGCGCGGAAGGAGCAGTTCGAAAAGATCGCCAAGGTGATGGCGAGCCTCGAGGAGGTGCCCGAGGAGGAGCGGACGCCCCGGCAGAAGCGTGAACTCGCCCAGGCGAAGATGATGCACCGCTCCTACGAAGCCATGCTCGCCCGCGTGGATGCCTCCGCCGAGGCTGCCGTCGAGAGCGGCCTCGCCAAGGCCCGCACGATCCACCGCGTGGCCGCCTCCCGCGACCACCTCTTCCTGGTCGCCAACGAGCCGGCCGGCTACGGCTTCGGGGTCTGGCGGTGCGGCCGCGATTTTTCGGCGCCTGAGAAGATCATCGACGGCCTCCGCGGCTGCTGCGGCCAGATGGACGTGCAGGTGATCGGCGGCGAACTCGTGGTGGCCGAAAACGGCGCGCACCACGTCGCCGTGTACGGCCTCGACGGCGAGCCGCTGCGGACCTTCGGCGAGGCCAGCCGCACCGACGTCCGCAAGGGCTTCGGCGGCTGCTGCAACCCGATGAACGCCTGCCCCGGGCCCGACGGCAGCCTGCTGCTCTCGGAATCCAACGGCCTCGTGAAGCAGTTCGCCCCCGACGGCACGCTCGTGGAGATCCTCGGGGCGGCCAACGTGCCGTCGGGCTGCAAGAACTCCTCGATCGGCCTTTCCGCCGACGGCGGCACGCTTTACTACCTCGACGTCCAGACGGGCCGCGTGCTCGTCATGGAGAAGCGGTCATGACGAGCCCCACGGGGCTCGTCGCCGCGATCATCCTGGCGTGCACGGCCTCCCAGGCCGCGGAGCCGCTCCGGCTCGCGGTGATGGATCCGCTGGCCAAGCAGCTCTCGTGCCCCTGCGTGCAGGGCTATGCCCAGCGCGACTACGAGGAGCTCGCCTTGTTTCTCGGCGAGTCGCTCGGCTGCGAGGTGAAGGCCACGTTCGGCGAGTCGCTCGATGCGTTCCGCGACGGCGGCTTCGACATCGTGATCGGCAAGCGATCGGTGATCGAGTCGGACGCCCGCCGGCTGGGGCTCGACGTCGTGCCGGTCGCCGCGCTCGCCGGGAAGGACGGCCTGACCACGCAGCGGGGGCTCGTGGTCGTCCGCGGCGACGACCCGGCGAAGGGGGTCGCCGATCTCAAAGGGCATCGGATCGTGCTGGGACCGGCCGAGTGCGACGAGAAGCACGCGGCCGCCCGCACGCTCTTCGCGGCCCACGGCATCGAGCTCCCCGCCGACTGCCCCACCGCGGGCTCGTGCACGATCGGGGCGACGGCGGTGGTCGAGGCGGCGGCCAAGGGGAACCCGCCCACGGCCACCGTGATCTCGAGCTACGCGGCTCCGCTGCTCGAGGGCTGCGGCACCATCAAGAAGGGCGACATCCGCGTGGTCGGCGAGACGGGCGAGGTGGCCTTCATCACCGCGTTCGTCTCGCGAGAGGTCGCGGCCGCCGAGCGGGAGCGGATCCTCGCGGCGCTTCTCGAGACCAGGTCGCTGCCGCTGCTGCAACTCGAGCTCGAGTCGCAGGGGGGCTTCCAGCCGCTGCCCTCCGACGACGCAACTCCCGCCAACACGGGAGCGCCGGCGCAGGCCGGCGATCGTGACGAGGGCCGCGATGCCGACTGGCCGGGATGGCGGGGACGGCATCGCGACGCAGTGGTCGGCTGGCTTCCCGACACGCTGCCCGCCACGGCCGACGTGGCGTGGAAGCGGCCCATGTTCAACGAGGGGCTCGGCGGCGTGGCGGTGGCCGCGGGCGTCGTGCTGGTGGGCGACCGCGACGCCGACGATCGTCACGACGTGTTCCACGCCCTCGACGCCCACACGGGCGAGCGGCTCTGGACCCTCGAGTATCCCGCCGAGGGGCGGCTCGACTACGGCAACTCGCCCCGGGCCACGCCGCTCATTCACGAGGGCCGGGCGTATCTGCTCGGCGCCTTCGGCCACCTCCACTGCGTGAACCTCGCCGACGGCCGCGTGATCTGGGACCGCCATCTCCGGCACGACTTCGCCGCGGTGTCGGAACTCGTCTGGGGCGTCTGCTCGTCGCCGCTCGTGGTGGATGGCAGGCTCATCGTGAATCCGGGCGGTGCCGAGGCGTCGATCGTGGCCCTCGATCCGGCCACCGGCGAGACCCTCTGGCGGACACCCGGCGGGGCCGCGGCGTTCTCGTCGTTCGTGCCGTGCACGCTCGACGGCCACCGCCAGGTGGTCGGCTTCGACGCGGCGAGCCTGGGCGGCTGGGACATCGCCACCGGGGAGCGGCTCTGGAGGCTCGTTCCGAAGGTGGCCGGCGACTTCAACGTGCCCACTCCGCTCGTGCTCGCCGACGGGGTCGTGGTCTCGACGGAAAACAACGGGACTCGCCTGGTGGACGGCGCCGGCGTGCGGCAGACGGCCTACCCGGGCCTCGCCCCCGACATGCACACGCCCGTGAGGTGCGGCGACCGCATCGTCGGAATCGTCAAGGGCAAGGTCCACTGCCTGGCGGCGCGGGATCTCACCGCCATCTGGACGAAGTTCGATCGTTCGCTCGCGGGCCACGTGTCGCTCGTCGCCTCCGTCGACCGCGTGCTGGCGTTCACCGAAAAAGGTGAACTCGTCCTCATCGATCCGCGGGGCGACGCCTTGAAGATTCTCGGCCGGCTGCAGGTGCTGCCGCCCGGCCAGTCCACCTACGCGCACCCCGCCATCGCTGGAACGAGGGTCTTCGTCCGCGGCCCCCGCGCGGTCTCCTGCCTTTTCCTCACCGCCGGCGCCGCAGTCGACGCCGCGGCGACGAACTGACCGCGGGTGGCTCCGCCAGCGGCTCGACGGCGAGCAAGCCGTGCACGCGGTACTCCTGCTCAGTGCCCGCCATGAAGCACTGCCGTCGCGTCCGCACCAACCGCCCGGCCCGGAACACGTGCCGAGCGTCGACGCGGAACCACGTGCCCTCTGCAAGATCCTCGACGCGAACCCGGCCCTCGGCATGCAGGTCGTAGCGGGCGAGGGCGAGCAGCAGCCCCCGATCGCTGCACGTGGCCGCCGCCGGGCTGGCGAGCGACCGGCTCACCGCAGCCGCGAGCTCGTCGGGAAACACCCGCTGCTCGAGAAGCGGCACGAGCACCCCGGAAAACTCCCGCTGCCACTCGGGGCCGTGGGGCCGCACCCGGCGGCGCCGCGTGGCGTGCCGCTCCCAGGTGGCGGCATGCGCCAGCTCGTGGAGCAGCGTGGTGAGAAAGGCCCACGGATTGAGGCCGGCGTTGACGGTGATGCGGTGCGCCGGTCGCAGCGGCGGCCGCGGCGGGCGGTGATCGCCGAGTTTTGTCCGCCGCGGACGCACGACCCGGAGATCGAGCCGCAGCCCACCGAGGGCCCGCGCCACGTGGTCCATCGCCTCCGGCGGCACGTGGGGTCGGACGATCTCGGCGTTGGGCTGCCCAAGGCCGTGCGTCATCGCGCTCCTCCGGGGATCACGAGCG
Organism: uncultured Planctomycetaceae bacterium; assembly: GCA_903831155.1. Lineage (GTDB taxonomy): Bacteria > Planctomycetota > Planctomycetia > Pirellulales > UBA1268 > QWPN01. The sequence continues at coordinate 3,453 of CAIKWU010000224.1, forward strand.
TCGGCACCTCCTCGACCGGCACCTCGTGCGTGTCGAAGTAGGCATTCACCGCCCGCACGTCCGCCTCGGTGGGCGGCGGCGGCGTGTCGTCGCGGACGACCCGTTCCACGTGTGGCCGGCCGCCCACGATCGTCCGCCGCTCCTCGACGGTCCATCGGGGCCCGAAGTGGTAGACCGCGTAGTACATCGCGCCGGCCTTCGCGGCCCCCACGTCACCGCAGCGGCAGGCGTCGTGAAACATCCGGTGCACCGCCTGCCAGGGCCGGTCGCGGTCGACGCAGGCCACGTCGTGCACCACCGAAGCGTTGCGGAAGCGTCCCTCGAACGGCCCGCCGATCAGCGACCAGAAGGCCCGGGGGATGCTCGCGCCGTTCACGACCGCTCCGGCCGGGGCGTCCCATCGCGTGGCATGCGGATCGACGTAGGCGAAGGGATCGACGAGCGTCATGTCGCGGCCGTTGGCGTCCCACTTCGCCACCACGTCGCCGACGAACCGGCCCCAGGCATCGCCCGGGGGCGTGGTGGCCGGCCGCTCGGCCGCCTCGGGCACCGCGAACGTGAGCGGCTGGGGCGTCGACCGCTTCACGAGCTCCGTCACCAGCGGCCGGGCCGGCTCCGGCAGCGACGCGTCGTCGCACGACACGCGGACGAAGTTCTCGGCCCGCTCGATCGCGAGGTCATACTGCCGCCGGTCGCGGGCGGCGGCCGCGAACCGCTCGAACGACGCCACCAGGCCGCTGGCGACGACGAGTGCCTCGAGGGCCATTCGGTCGGCCGCGGCGAGGGCCTGCGTGTCGATGCGGCAGCCACGGATCGCACCGGCGAAGCCGCCCGAAAGCATGAAGGTGATCCGCATGGCGTGCCTCGTTGTCGAGGCGGCATTATGATCGCGGCGGCGGATTTCGGCACGGTGACACGGAGAGAACGACGATGACCCGCCCGGCGACCCTCGGGCTCGTGGCCTGGCTGGTGGCGTGGTCCTGCGGCACGGCCGCGGAGCCCGCCGCACCGCGGTGGAACATCCTCGTCGTCTTCGCCGACGACATGGGCCGCTACGCCTCCTGCTACCGCGGCCTCGACGGCCGGCCGGGCCTCAACGATGTGCTCTCCACGCCGGCGATCGACCGCCTCGCCCGCGAGGGCGTGCTCTTCCGCCATGCGTTCGTCAGCTCGCCCTCGTGCACACCCTGCCGGTCGTCGCTCCTCTCGGGGCGTCACTTCTTCCAGTGCGGCCGCGGGGCCATCCTCCGCAACGCCGTCTGGGACGTATCGATCCCGTCGTTCCCCCTGCTGCTGGAGAAGGCGGGCTACCGGATCGGCAAGTCCTACAAGGTCTGGAGCCCGGGCCAGCCGCCCGACGCGCCCTTCGGCCGTCAGCGGCGGGCGTTCGAGAAGGCCGGCCACCTGCCCAACAACTTCTCCGAGCAGGCGACGAAGATGGTCGCCGTGGGGCGGAGCGTCGCCGAGGCGAGGACCCTGATCGTCGAGCAGATCCGCGACAACTTCCGGGCCTTCATGGCCGAGGGGGGCGACGCGCCGTGGCTCTTCTTCTGCGGCCCCACCACCACGCATCGCACATGGCTGAAGGGCTCGGGGAAGGAGCTCTGGGGCATCGATCCCGACTCGCTTCGCGGCCGGATGCCCGCGTTCCTCCCCGACGTGCCCGAGGTCCGCGAGGACGTGGCCGACTACCTCGGCGAGGTCCAAGCGGTCGATGCCTACGTGGGGGCGCTCGTGGCCGAGGTCGAGGCTGCGGGCATGCTCGACCGCACGCTCGTGGTGGTGAGCGGCGACCACGGCATGCCGGGCGTGCCCGCCGGCAAGTGCGAGCTTCACGACCATGGCACGGCGGTGTCTCTCGTGGCCCGCGTGCCCGGCGGCACTCCGGGCCGGATCGTGGACGACTTCGTCTCGCTGCCCAACCTGGCTCCCACGTTCCTGGAGATCGGGGGCGTGCCGCGGCCCGAGGGCATGACCGCGCGGAGCCTGATGCCGCAACTGACATCCGATGCGAGCGGCCAGATCGACCCGACCCGCACGTTCGTGATCACGGGCCGCGAGCGGCACGTCGACGTGGCCCGCGACGGCAATCTCCCCTACCCGATGCGGGCGATCCGCACGGCCGACCACCTCTACATCCGCAACTTCGCCCCCGACCGGCTCCCGATGGGCCGTCCCGGCATCGCCGTGGCGGGCGCTGCCGCCGACGTCGAGGTGCTCGAACGCGACACCTTCGCCGCCTATCCCGACATGGACGCCGGCCCCACGAAGGCCTGGCTCATCCGCCACGGCGGCGAGCCGGAGTGGCACTGGCTGCTCGACTACGCCTTCGCCACGCGCCCGGCCGAGGAACTCTACGACCTGCGGGCCGACCCCGACCAGGTGCGGAACCTGGCCGCCGATCCGGCCCACGCGGCGGCCCGCGCCGCGCTCGCCGCCCGTCTCGACGCGGTGCTCGGCGAGGCCGGCGATCCCCGCGTCGCGGCCGAGCCGCCCTTCGAACGGCCCCCG
>CAIKWU010000225.1 GCA_903831155.1 uncultured Planctomycetaceae bacterium
CGCGGCTGTCGTCGGCGGCCGACGTTCTGGAGCGGGTCTGGGAGGGCATATCGCACGGCGGGGAGGAAAACGACGGATTCAAACGCTCGTTTGAATCGATTGTATGAAAAGAAACCGCAGAGGCATACTGCGATTAACAGCCGGATTCAGTCATGCGCCTAACGGCTCCACGCTTCCGGCCTCAGAGAGCCCACTCACGGAAGCGGTGGGGACCTGCCCGATTCCCGCAGAGGGACGCCGTACGCCTAACGGCGTTGCGGTTGCAGAGATTAGAAAACCCAATCACGTGAGCGATGGGAGCAGGCGCGAGCATCACGCGTCATTGCGACGGGTGCCCTTCCGAGCCAGGCCTCCCAGAGCCGTCAGCACCGCCGCCGCGGTGCTTAGCCACGCCGACGACGGCTCAGGCACCGCGGCGATCGCACCGGCACCGGGGGTTGGCAGGGTCATGTACGGACCGGCATCAAATAGTGCCGTCGAGAGAAAGTCGGCTGCATCGAGGATGTCGACGAGGCCGTCGTACCCAAAGTCGCCTTGATTCCATGTCGCGGGCAGGCCGGAATCGAACTTCGCTCCAGCGAGGAAGTTGGCGGCGTCGAGGATATCGACCTGGAGATCAACATTGGTATCGCCAGGCGCGGAATAGGCCACCGTGATGCCACCGGCGCCGTCATCGACCCAGCCGACCGCCCGAGGAGTCGACGCCACCACCTGCAATGCCACGAGCGACGAGGTGATCCCGGTCGACCCGTTCCATGAGCCATCGCCCTTGCCCGCGACGATGTCCGCCACGAGATCCGCCGGCACGATACCCCCAGCGGCCACCGCGATCCGTCCGGCGCCGAGGTCGATCCGACCGCCACCGGCGGGTTCGTCGTTCGTCTCGGTGACCGACAGCGTGGCCACGGTGAGCATCATCTGCCGATCACTGGGCATCGTCATCCGCCCACCGTTGAACACTGCTAGGTCGGGAGTGCCGATCAGCGATCCCGACTCGACAATGAAGGAGCCGATCCCCACGGCCGTAGGCACGACAGGATCTATCACCCGCATGTTATCAAAATACACCTGCTGCGGCTCCCAGTTTCCGCCCATGGTCCCGGCCAGGTTGACCTGCAGGTATTCATCCGTACCGGAGGCTGTGAGCGCCGAGTAGTCCCAGTAGTAGGTCGTGGTCGTCGACCCGCCACCGGCCAGCCACGGGTAGTTGATAAACCGCGGATAGGTGGAGTTGCCGGTCTGGTTCCAGCCCATCGGCCCGTTGAACGCGACATTGCCGGCGATGTTGCCACCCCCGGTACCCGAGTTCACCTGTGTCACGTCGATTGCCAGGACCTTGTGGGCCTTCCAGGCATCGAGCGCCGCCTTGTCATACGTCTTGAACGACCAGTTGTAGTCGCTGCCCTGCGTCCAGGTCATGCCCATGGCAGCGCTGCCGCTGGTGACGCCCGCGGTGGTCGAGAGCACGATGTTCGTCATACCGACGGTTGGATCATAGAGATCGCCGACCGTCTCGAAGGAGTTGATCACGACCGGCAGATCAAGCCCCGTGGAGACGTTTAGTTTCTGAACGGCGAGCGATCCGCCGGCGAGTCGCAATACGGCGCTGTCGAGCGCCACGCCGGCCGGGGTGGCGTAGGTGCCTCCGGTCGCCACCACGATCGTCGCGTCGGGAAGCCCACGGCCCGCGGTGTCGAGAATCGTGCCGCCCGACACGATCGCACTGCCACTGACCGTGCTCATAGCTCCGAGAACGAGCGTGCCGGCGCCAGTCTTCGTCAGCCCGTTGGTGCCGACGAGCGGCAGATTGACGTTCGCTGAGACACCAGACGCCACCGTGATCGGGTTCTTGGCAGGACTGGCGCCGGCGAGTTCCACCCGGCCAGCAAAGGCCGGCGTTGTGTCGGAAACGAGCATGAAGCCGTTGGCGTCAAACTGCATCCCATTACGCGTGACCACCGTGCCTGAGACGGAGACGGTACCGCCCGGCGAGCGAAACACCGCCTTTTTGTACGAATCCCACTCGACGCCGCCACCCTGCCCGTTCACGAGCCAGGTCGGATCCTGAAACACCGTACTCCAGAACCCTGACCCCCCAATGGCTGAACCATTTCCCGCCCAGACGTACTCCTGCGGGGTGACCGGATTGATGAACCGAATGTTGTCGATGTAGGCATACTGCGGCGCGTAACTGGGATTCGTACGGGCAACGAACCCAAGCTGCCAGAAATCGGCCGACGTGCCTGAACCCGGCGAGGGGGACGTGGCCAGGATCCCTCCGTAGTCCCAGGTGAGCGTCTGCGTGGTGTTCTGGCCGCCGTTGGTCCAGGCCCAGTTGACGAGTTGCTTTTCGTTCCAGCCGTTGGTGCCGGTTGTCGGCGCACTGATCGCGGCGACCAATTCATAGTTGCCTGCGGTCGTGGTCACACGAGTGAAGTCGAAGGCGAGCGTCTGGTGGTTGTACCACTCGACGTAGGTCTCCGGGCCGAAGCTCTTGGCGAGCCACTCCCAGGTGTATCCCGTGGGAACGACCTCCATGCTGTTGCTGCCTTGCGTCACTCCATACTGGGACGACAGCGCGACACTGGGGGTTCCCGAAGGCGGCGGACTTGTCAACGGCGCGAACAAATCCGCGGCGGTCTCAAAGGACGTGACTAAGTACTGCGCGTGGGCCGAACACGCCACGCACGCTACGACACAGGCCACGACAATACGCATCGATACGCAAAAGCACGTGGACTGACAGCCTGCCATCGCCGACCCCCTCTCGTAGGAAAGTACTTTACCCCTGCCCCCAATGACGAGAATCCTAGATCAACGGCGTCCAATCGGTCAATGCCTTGGATCAACTGTTCCAAGATTCGCTTTCCAAGAAACTGCGAATCTTGGCGACCAGTTTCGCCAAAACAGGGAAATAGTTTCACCGTTTTTGCGAAACCTCAGAGCGTTCGCCGACTACCTGCACCATTGCCGATTCAAGTACTTTTACTAGGAATCCGCTGGCTATCGGCCATTTTTAGGCCAGACCAACCGTGGCCGCAGCGTCTGGCACGGCGTTTGCTCATTGTGCTGGTGATAACGAGGCGTCGCCCTTCGGCTTTCTGTGACCGCCGATGCTTGCGTCGACCGAACCACCCCGTGAACTAAGGAACACCGCCGTGATCTCCTTCAATCGACTTTTGCTCGCCTCACTGGCCGTCCTCGCCTTCATTTCGTCGGTTCGCTCGTCGTCGGGTCAAACCACGACCCCAATCCCGCTTACCGCCCTGACGGCGTACAGCTGGGCTAGCGGTACCGTCCAGCAGGATCCTGCCGGCTACCCGTCGGGATCGGCCTTGATCCGGTCCACAGGCAGCGGCTGGCAGTGGATCGCTGGGATTTCCGTCAGTCCCAGCAGCAACGCCAGTGCTTACAACGCCCTTCGCCAAGCGGCCCTCAACAGCGGCACCCTGACGATCAACGCCACGTTCGACCCAGCTGCCTATACGTCATCAAGTCTCGGCTGGCTCGGCCTCACGACGAACCAGCAGTGCAGTTCCAGCGGATGGGTGCAGGCGAATGTCGGGTACGCGAACACGCCTATCACGAGCCCGCAGTCGTACACGCTCACGATGCCGATCCTGCCCACGTCGGCATCGACAACGACCGCCGACTTTTCCGACCCGCCGAACTTCTACGTTGACCCCTCCCTGTCGCAGATCGACTTTGGCTTCGGCGTGAACACGAACTCTGCGACGCAAGGCGGCCTCGTGATCACCTCGATGTCGGTTTCCGCGGTACCCGAGCCCGCGACCTGGGCGCTCCTCGCAGCCGCTGTTCTGCCCGCAGTCGCCTCGATCCGCCGCCGGCGGGTCGAGGCCTGATCCGGATCCCAAGCCCTTACGCGTCCCTGCCAAACGCGGGTAAAGCGACGATTCGGCCGACCCGGTCACAGGGTTATGCTTCCCGCGTCAAAGGAGGCGAATCGCGTGAGCGAAGGGAAGCTGAGTATCAGGTGCGGGGCGAGCGTTCCACCTCACGGCGTTACGCTTCCTGCACAGATATGCCACACTGCGAAATTCCTGATAAGGAGCCACCCGGCTACGGCTTACCCGGGGTGTTCACAGGCGCCACCGTGGCGGTGACCGCCTCGCCGTTCCAGAGCCGCTCATAGCGGTCAGCTTCGACCTCTTCCGCCTTGGCACCGGTGAAGGCCACGAATCGCCGCCCCTCACGCCCCTCCGCCTCGAAAACGACCGCCTGCTCCTCCAACGGTCCAATCGTCACGCCCCAACGCACCCGATAGGGCTTGCCGTCCCGCTCTGACACGAGCAGTTGGTCGAAAACGGCCGGATCGATGCCCATCATCTCGAGGTTCTTCCGCGGCGCAGTCGCGACAAAGCTGCGGAGCGTGGCCTCGTCCTTGGGCCCGACCCAGCCGTTGGTCGCCTGATAGAAGCGAAACAGGTTCGCCAGTTGTTTGATGCGGCTGTCGTTCATCGCGGCCACCTGGCGGCGCAGATCACCGTCAGAGCAGCCAACCGTGCCAGTGACGATGGCCACGAGGGCCAGCGCCAGCAGGCTCCACCGGCTCATCGTTGATCGCAGGCGACGGAGTGTGTCGCAGGTTCGGGGCGGTGCCATGGTCGCGAGAATCTCCTCACGGCAAGGTCGTCGGGGATCGTCCATGATGTCGGTCATGCCGGTCACAGAGCCGACATGTTCACCGCCTGCCCGTCGTTGCGGCAGCCGATCTGAAAGAGTGGATCGTTGTCGATATCGAACGAGATACCCCGCACCGAGCCGTCGCCAAACACCGCCCCCATCACGGCATGCGGGCTGCCGAACTGCCGCTCGGCGGTGTCATCGGCGGGCCGCTGCTCCGCGTCGGTTCGGGGCCGGGTGTAGACATTCGAGCCGTCGGCCGCGGGAAACACGAGCCGCATCGTCACGTAGCCGGCAGCGTCGGCCCATCCCGGTGAGTCGAAGTATCCCCACTGCAACCAGTCGGTGCAGCACAGGGCCGGTGGCTGCGGGGCTCTCGACCACGCCGATTTCTCCATCACGAGAATTGTCTTCGACGTCCCGTCGGTGACTTTTGCCGCCGTCACCGAAGGAAGCCGCACCCGCACCGTGCCGGACCGCCCCGTGTAGACCATGCCCGACTTCGCGACGATGCCCCGGAACGCCTTGTCGAACTCGTCGATCTCCGCCTGCCGCTGCGACGGGCTGTCGATCCGCGACTGGTAGTTGCCCATGTCCCACCCCGTGGCGACACCCGCGTAGTCGGTGAGGTGAAACACGGTGCCCCACGACGTGGGCCGGCTCACGCGGGTACTCCGCGATGGACACTTCACAGGCGCCACGCCGTCTTCGAGCGGCGAGTTCACGCCGAGCGCGAAGCCTCCCTGGTCGACCGCTTTGCGGTGCAGCGTGGAAAACTCCATGTATGGAAGGATCTGGAAGACCCAGCCAGCGCGGTCATAGCCCGCGGCGGGGGCGGGCGTGAAGTCGCGGTCGGAGAGAATCGTGCCGGCGCTCGGAAAAGTCTTCTTCGCGCTCAGGTGGGAATGGGATGCGGTGCCAAGTTGCTTGAGGTTGTTAAAGCAGCTCGAACGCCGCGACGCCTCCCGGGCCGACTGAACGGCCGGAAGCAGCAGCCCGATGAGGGTGGCGATGATGGCGATCACCACCAGCAGCTCCACGAGCGTGAACGCGCGGACCCGCCGCGCCGTGAGCATCCCCTGGCGGGAATGGGTCGAACACGTCAACAGCAGCGGCAAAAAGGGCATAGCACCTCCCCGGACCGGCAGCCGTAACGACCTCCCCGGACCTCGTGAAAGTACTTTAGTGGCGGGCCGACGTGACCGTCAAGTCCGCCGGGCGGCGACGGTCGACCCGCGAACGACCAGGTCGGCCTTCACTTGGACGTCGCGGTAGCCGCTGCCACGCGAGGACGCAGCGATCCGATCGAGCACCATGGCTGCCGCACGGGCTCCGATCTCGCCGGCCCGCTGCCGCACGGTGGTCAGCGGCGGCGCCAGGCCCGCGGCGAAGTCGAGATCCGCAAACCCCACTACGGCCAGGTCGTCGGGGATTCGCAGCCCCGCCTCAGCCGCCGCCCGGTAGACGTCGACCGCTTCGTGGTCGGTGGCGGTGACGATCGCTGACGGCCGGGGCCGGCGCCGCAGCACCTTCCGGGCGACGTCCAGGGCGTTGTCGCCCGCGACGTTGAGCTTGGAGACGGCGAGCCGGATACCCGCGGCGGCACACGCCCGCTCCAGGCCCCGACGCCGCTCCACGGCCCAGCTCTGCGAAGCCACCTCACGGCTGCTGATGTAGGCGACCTGCCGGTGCCCGAGATCGACGAGATGCCGGGCCACCAGCCGGGTGGCCGCGGCCTCGTCCGTGGTAACAGCGTCGCACATGGCCGCATCGGAGTGGTAGTCGATCATCACCACCGGCACGGTGCGATCCTGCAGTTCGCGAGCGTGATGGTAGTAGGCCAGGCCGAAGGGCGGCCAGAGGATCAGCCCGTCCACGCGGCGGTCAAGGAGCCGGTTCATCAGTCCGATCCCCTGCGACTCATCGGCTTCGAAGTGCGGCATGTGGTCGAGGTCGCCAAGCCAGACGGTGATCGGGAGATAATCCGCCTGGCCGAGCCGCTCGTGGATACCCGCGAGCACCCCGATCCAGAACGAGTCGTAGGGCGGAATCACCACGCCCACCGTCCGCGTCTTTCCGGTCTGCATGCCGCTGACGAGCAGATTGCGCCGCCAGCCGAGGGTCGACGCGGCCGCGACCACACGCTCGCTCGTTCCCTCGCTAAAGCTGCTGCAGTCGCCGCGGAGAATCCGCGACGCTGCGCCGAGTGACACGCCGGCCAGTTCGGCGACGTCTTGAAGCCTCGGGGGGCGACCGGGTGATCGGGATCGGGCAACGCGATTGGCCATGCCCCGAGTGTACCACGCGCGAGCATAGACAGCGGCTGTTAAAGTGGTTAAAACGCCGACATTCGGTGGGGATGCCTCTGAGGCCGCCCGAGTTTGCACCGGTCGAGGAGGGTTGCGATCCATGGATCCAGTCAACACGCCTGCTAGTCGATCGCACTCCGCCACCGAGGGGGGCGCACCGAACGCGCGGCGGTCGTTTCCGTGGCAGGACAGGCCGCGTGGCTCGAGTGACGTGGTCTGGCGGCACGACCGCAACCCCGTGATCGGCCGCCGGCCGCTACCCGGCGTGCAGGGCATCTACAACAGCGCCGTGGTGCCGTTCGGCGCCGGCTACGTGGCCGTCTTTCGGCTCGAGAAGACGACGCGGTTTCCGCGGCTGCACCTCGGCCGCAGCCTCGACGGGCTCTCGTGGAGCATCGACGAGGAGCCGATCCGGTTTGCCAACCATGAGACCGATCCGTCTGACTACGCCTACGACCCGCGGGTCGTGGAGATCGAGGGCACGCACTACATCTCGTGGTGCGGCGGTCACAACGGCCCCACAATCAGCCTTGCCCGCACCGCCGACTTCCACACGTTCGAGCGGCTGGAAAATGCTTTTCTTCCGTTCAACCGCAACGGCGTGCTGTTTCCGCGGCGGATCGGCGGGCGGTACGTGATGCTCAGCCGCCCGAGCGACAACGGCCACACCCCCTTCGGCGACATCTACCTCAGCCACAGCCCGGACATGGTCCACTGGGGCATGCATCGCCTCGTGATGCGAAAGGGGGGCGACCACGTGGGGCAGTGGTGGCAGCGGACCAAGATCGGAGCCGGGCCGATACCGATCGAAACCCGCGACGGCTGGCTGATGATTTATCACGGCGTGATCGACACCTGCAACGGCTTCGTCTACAGCATGGGAGCGGCCCTGCTTGACCTCGACGAACCATGGCGGGTGCTGGCCCGCACCGATCGACACCTCCTGACGCCGGAGGCCGACTACGAGGTCTCCGGGCACGTTCCCAACGTCGTCTTTCCGTGTGCCGCGCTCCACGACCCGGCAGCCGACCGCCTCGCGATCTACTATGGCGCCGCCGACACGTGCACCTGCGTCGCCTACGCCCACCTGGGCGAGTTGATCGACTTCGTGAAGCGGCACTCCGTCGTCTTCTGACGTTCACCGCTCCGCGACAGGTCCCCCGCAGTGACCACGCTCCACCCTCTCGACGCGGCGATCATCGCCGGCTTCGTGCTTGTCACGATGACGGTTGGATTCTGGATCTCGGGGCACGCCTCGAAGAATCTCCGCAGTTATTTCCTCGGGGGAAACGCCATCCCCTGGTACCTGCTCGGTGTTTCGAACGCCTCGGGCATGTTCGACATCAGCGGCACGATGCTGATGGTGTACTGGTTGTTCGTCTACGGCCTAAAGAGCGTCTGGATCCCGTGGCTGTGGCCCGTCTTCAACCAGATCGTGATGATGGCCTACCTGTCGGTCTGGATGCGGCGGTCGGGGGTGGTGACGGGCGCCGACTGGATCGAGCATCGCTTCGGCACGTCTCGCGGGGCACAGGCCGCGCATCTGGTAGTCGTGCTCTTCGCTCTGATCAACGTGGTCGGGTTCCTGGCCTACGGCTTCATCGGGATCGGCAAGTTCGCCGCCACGTTCCTCCCCTGGCAACTGGCCGCCGATCCGGCCACCAACGCTAATCTCTACGGCCTCGCGATTACCGCCCTGACCACGCTCTACGTGGTGAAAGGGGGCATGTACAGCGTGGTGTTCACGGAGGTGCTGCAGTTCGTGGTCATGACGGCGGGCTGCATCGGCGTGGGGTTGATCGCGATGGCACGGGTGTCGCCTGAAGCCCTCGCCGCCGCGGTGCCGCCGGGCTGGGGCGAGATCGGCTTCGGCCGCGAGGTGGGGCTCGACTGGTCGGGTATCCTGCCAGCGGCTCACGCTCGGATCGCCTCCGACGGCTGGCGGTTTTTCGCCGCCTTCTTCGGGCTGGCACTCGCCAAAGGCCTGCTCTCCAGCATGGCGGGCCCGGCGCCAAACTACGACATGCAGCGGGTGCTCTCAGCCCGGTCCCCCAGGGAGGCCGCGCTGATGAGTGGCTTCGTGAATCTGGTGCTCCTGTTTCCCCGCTACATGCTCATCGCCGGCCTCACCGTGCTGGCGCTGGTGTTCCTACGCGGCGATCTGGCCGTCATGGGCGAGCAGGTCGACTTCGACCTGATTCTGCCCCTCACGATGCGGCAGTTCATCCCCGTGGGGCTCTTCGGCCTGCTACTCGCCGCCCTGCTCGCTGCCTTCATGAGCACCTATGCCGCGACTGTCAACGCGGCACCGGCCTATGTGGTCAACGACATCTACAAGAGGTACCTCAATCCACACGCCTCCGACCGCACCTACGTGCTCATGAGCTACGCCACGACGATCGCCGTCGTAGTCGTGGGCACGGCCGTGGGCTTCCTGCTCGACGAGCTGCAGGATGTCGTCAACTGGATCGTGGGCGCCCTGTATGGTGGCTACATCGCCGCCAACGTGCTCAAGTGGCACTGGTGGCGGTTCAACGGCTGGGGCTACTTCTGGGGCATGGTGGCGGGCATCGGAGCCGCACTCGCCTTTACGATCGCCCTCCACGGACAGACGACCGTCTTCGGCCTCGAGAAGAATCTCGCGGTGTCGCCGGCCATCCTCGCCATTTCGCTGGCCGCCAGCGTGCTTGGCAGCCTGGCCACGCCCCCCGACGATCGCGAGGTGCTGATCGCCTTCTACCGGCGAGTTCGCCCCTGGGGCTTCTGGGGCCCGATCCACGAGGAACTCCTCAGCCGCCAGCCGGGAGCGTCCGCCAACCGCGACCTACCGCGCGACGTCTTCAACGTGGCCGTGGGCATCGTCTGGCAGACGGCGCTGACGGCGGGTGGCATCTACCTCGTGATCCGCGACTACCCACGGCTCGGCTGGGCCCTCGGCCTGGCGGCCGCCTGCATGCTCATCCTGAAGTTCACGTGGTACGACCGGCTCCAGGACTATCCCGCCGACATCGCGGCCGAGATGGCGGCCGCCGAGCGGCGACTTCATCCAGGCTGACGGAGGTCTCGCATGCCGACGTGCCGGCGGGTGGGTATCTGTGTCGCGGCGCTCGGCTGCCTGCTTGTCGGATCCGCGCTCCTCGCCGACCCTGGCGGCGGCACGACGCCGCCGCAGGGCTTCCCGCGGTTCATCTCCCGCGAGGGCACGCGACTGGTCGACGGCGAACACGAATATCGCTTCGTCTCGTTCAACGTCCCGAACCTGCTCGTCATCGAGGATGCCTTTCGCTGGGGGGGCGAGCGGCCCTGGCGCTGGCCCGAGGCCGGCGAACTCGACGATGCCTTCGGAGCGATCGCCCAGCTCGGCGGGCGGGCGGCCCGGTCCTACGTGATCACCGTGCAGCGGGACGACTCCGACATGGGGCCGTTCGTTCACGTCACCGGACCGGGCCAGTTCAACGAGCAGGCCTTCATCGCGATGGACGGCATGCTGGCCGCGGCGAATCGGGCCCGGGTGCGGGTGATCGTGCCGCTGGTCGACAACTGGAAGTGGCAGGGAGGAGCGCCGCAATACGCGGCCTTTCGGGGCAAGCCGGCCGAGGCCTTCTGGACCGATCCCGAGGTGATCGCCGACTTCAAGAAGACGATCGAGCACGTGCTCCTGCGGCGCAACACGATCACGGGCGTGGCCTATCGCGACGACCGGGCCATTCTCGGCTGGGAGACGGGCAACGAACTCGACTCGCCCCCCGCGTGGACCCGCGAGATCGCTGGCTTCATCAAACAGCTCGATCCGCACCATCTCGTGATCGACGGCAACTCGCTCCACGGCGTGCCCGCGGCGTCGCTCGACGAGCCGGCGATCGACGTGGTCACCACGCACCACTATCCCGAGCCCAACCGCGACATGGTCCAGGCGGTGGGCGAGGCGATCGCCGCGGCGGCCGGCAAGAAGCCCTTCTTCGTGGGCGAGGCCGGGTTCGTGCCTCTGGCCGAACTCCAGCGCGTGGCGGATCAGGTGATCGAGTCCGAGGCGGCGGGGCTGCTGTTCTGGAGCCTCCGATTCCGCAGCCGCGACGGCGGATTCTATTGGCACTCCGAGCCCGCGGCGCAGGGCCGCTACAAGGCCTTTCACTGGCCGGGCTTCACCTCGGGAGACAGCTACGACGAGGCCGCACTCCTCGCCTTCACGCACGCTGCGGCTCATCGGATCCTCGGCCTCGACCCGAGCCCCCTGCCGGTGCCACGCACCCCAGAGATGCTTCCCGTGGTCGACCACGGCGCCATCTCGTGGCGGGGCTCGGTCGGTGCCACACAGTACGTGCTCGAGCGGGCTTCCGCCGCGAACGGGCCGTGGCGTGTGATCGCCCCGGCAGCCCGCGAAGACCACGTGCAGTATCGCCCCCTATTCGCCGACGAGGCGGCGGAGCCGGGCGCCACGGCCTGGTATCGCGTGTCCGCCGCCAACGCGGCGGGTCAGTCGCCGGCGTCGGCGGCAGTCGGCCCTGTGGCCGTGCAGAGCCGCGTGCTGGTCGACGAGCTCGACGACCTCTCCCGGGTCGCCGACCACTCCACCGGCGTGGCGATCGTCACCGCCGACGCGCGGGCCACCCAGGAGGATGCCTCGCGGGCGATGCTCCCGCCCGGCGGGTCGCTGGCCTATCAGGTCGACGGCCGGATTCTTCGCGTCAGGGTGCAGGCCTTCGCATCCGACGCCGACGCCCGCCTCGCGGTGCGGGTCGGGAGCCACCCGCCGACGCCACAGCCCGGCCGCATCCAAGGCGCTGCCGGAGGCGACTACGGCTACCTCGTGCCCCTCGAGTATGACGCCGAGCCCGACGCGGCGGCGGGCTCGGTCGCCCTGGTGGCCGGCGAAACCTCGCTCCAGGTCTCGCGGGTCGAAATCCGCTGGCTCGACGCCGCCACCCCGGATCCGCCGTGATCCCGCCGCCCGCCTCCGGCGAAGGTGAACCCGATGCTCGCCTCGCGGAAGTTCGGGCGTTATAGTACTTTTTCTGGTACGTCTGGCTGGATCGTGACGGTGTCGCATCGGGAGCACGGCAGCATGGCACGCCGACGATCGTCGCACCGTCACCGGATCGCAGACGGCCGAGTGCTGGGCGGTGAACGGCTGGAACCCCGCCGGCTCCTGGCCACCGTCACGCTCCAGGCCGAGAACGGCACGCTCACCGGCGTGTCGAAGAGCACGGCCGTCACCGGTTACACCGGCTCCGGGTATGTGACGGGATTCGACCAGGCGGGTGACCGTGTCACGTGGTCATCGTTTGCGGCCACCCCCGGCCCGTATCGGCTGACCGTGCAGTTCCGGTCGCCGTTCGGCGACAAGGGCTTCGAAGGCGGCCTCAACGGCGTCGCCCTGTCAGGCACGTTCAAGCAGGCGACGAGCTTCGCCACCTACGATGCCGGCCTGGTGACGCTGGCATCTTCCAACACGCTGTTCGTCGGCGGGGGATGGAACTACTACGAGATCGACGCCGTCACGCTCACCTCGGAGACTCCGGTGCTCCCCAAGGCGGTGCCGGCGGTGCCCGTCAACGCCGACGCCACGCCGCTCGCCAAGGCGCTCCTCGCCCGGGTAGCCCAGGGCTATGGCTCCACCACGCTCTCCGGCCAGAACGAGCGGTCGGACCTGTCGGTGATCCAGTCGGCCAGCGGCAAGCTGCCCGCAATCGTCGAGGGCGACTTCATGGATTATTCGCCGAGCCGCGTGGCCTACGGCGCGAATCCTGGATCGCTCACCGAGGACTACATCTCGCTGGCGAAGAACCAGGGCTACCTGGTCTCGATGGCCTGGCACTGGAACGCCCCCACGAAGCTCGTCAACTCGGCCGACTATCCCTGGTGGCGGGGCTTCTACACGCAGGGCACCACCTTCGACATCGCGACCACGCTGGCCACCCCTTCGGGCAGCGATTACCAAGCCCTGATCCGCGACATCGACGCCATCGCGGTGCAACTCAAGAAGTTCGCCGCCGCAGACGTTCCCGTGCTCTGGCGTCCGCTGCACGAGTCGGAGGGTGGCTGGTTTTGGTGGGGTGCGAAGGGGCCGGAGGCCTTCAAGCAGCTCTGGCGGCTCACCTATGATCGGCTGACGAACCATCACGGCATCGACAATCTCGTCTGGGTGCTCACCAGCGAGGATCCGGCCTGGTACCCCGGCGACGACGTCGTGGACGTGGTGGGCGTCGACGCCTATCCGAGCGACCGCTCCGACACCCTGTCCTCGCGGTGGAGCCCGCTGCTGGCCCGCTTCGACGGCAAGAAGCCGATCGCGCTCACGGAGTTCGGCGGGGTGCCCGACATCGACGCAATGCGGCAGGTCGGTGTGTCGTGGGCCTACTTCTGTTCCTGGAACGGAAGCTATGGGCCTTCGATCGAGACCACCGCCAAGGTGCAGCGGGTCTACACGTCGGCCGCGGTCGTCACGAAGGACGAGAACCCGGCCCTCGTGCCTGTCGTCACGCCCGGCGTGGTCACGGTGGCCGCGGGAGTCACCCAGACCGACGCCACGGTGCGCACGGGAACGACACCGCTGATCAAGCGGGGCACGGGAGTGCTCGTGCTCACCGCCGCCAGCACCTTCTCCGGCGGCACCGTCGTCGAAGAAGGTGAGGTCATCGTGCGCCACGTCGCGGCGCTCGGCAGCGGCGGACTCGAGGTCCGGGCCGGAGCACGCGTCACGCTCGATGTCGGCTATGAGGCCGTGTCGCTGACGCGTCTGGCGATCGATTCCGCTGGCCGCGTCGACGTTGGCACCGGCCGGCTGAACGTGTCGGCCGGCGGGTTCGACGCCACCGCACTCGGGCAGCGGGTGATGACGGCATGGAATGGCGGCGGCTGGGACGGCAGCGCCGGCCTGGGGTCGACCTCGGCCGGGAGCGGAGGCCTGCGGGCGATCGGCACCTGGGGCACGTCCGCCGACGTGACCGTGGGCTGGGCCGCGGTGGGCGACACCGACCTCGACGGATACGTCGACGCACTCGACATCGCAAACGTCCTCGGCGGCGGGCGCTACGACGGGCTGCAACCGGCTGGCTGGGAGCACGGCGATTTCAACTACGACGGCATCGTCGACACGCTCGACGTCGCCGACATGATCGGGGCACAGCTCTTCGACGCGGGCTCCTACCGGGCTCCTCCTCCGCCGCCGCCCCCAAGCGAGACATCACCTCACGAAGTCGCGTTTGCGATCACGAACAGCTGGCCCGGCAACTTCTCGGGATCGGTCACGATCCGCAACCGCGGCACGACGGCGATCAACGGCTGGACGCTGGAGTTCGACATGGCGGCCACGCTGACGGCCGGCAATCTCTGGGGTGCGGAAATCGTCTCCGTGTCAGGCACCCGCTACCGACTGAAGAACGCCTCGTGGACGGCTGGCATCGCCGCGGGGGGCACGGTGTCGTTTTCCTTCAATGCAGCCGGCCAGGCCACGATGCAGATGACGGGCAAGGTATTCAACGGCCTACCGGTCGCCTAATCCGATTCACACGCGATTCTCGGGCCCGCCCCCATCGCTCACGCGATTGGGCTTTCTGCGACAGGACACGTGTGATCCGTAGAACAGCGCAACAGGTCGCGGTAGCGGTCGAGGAAGTGCGAAGCCACCTCGGCGTTGAGGTGGCCCCAGGCCTCGTCCACCAGGTCGCCCGCGAGCAGCCCACCGGCCGCCTTCGACGCCACGGTCCCGACCACGTCCACGATGCCCGTCATGGGATCCTGTCCAAGCAGCCGCTCCTCCTTCACGTGGAGAAACTCGTTGGCCACCAGCGACAGCGTGGGCAGCTTCGGCACCGGATCGCGGCCATTCACGTAACGGAAGATGCGGCCGGCAAACTCCCGGTCGAACGCCGCACAGGCCTCGCGATTGCCGATCATCGGCGCTCCGAACGTGCAGACCTCGTGAACCGACACGAACCGCCGCTTGAAGAGCCACGCCGCCAACAGGGCCAGCGCCCCGCCGAGGCTGTGTCCCGTGATCCAGAGCGGCCGGTCGTTCGC
>CAIKWU010000226.1 GCA_903831155.1 uncultured Planctomycetaceae bacterium
AACGTCGACACTGGCGTCCGCATGGCGGTGGAGTTTGTAGGGTCGTCGACGCGGACCGACTTGTTGTAGGCCGCATAGATCTGCGACTGCTCGACATAGGGGAGCAGCCGGAAGGCCCATGACACACCGTACTGGTTCTTGGTGTCTCGGCCCGACGGATAGATCTTGCGGGCCTGCTCGTAGTTGACGATGCCCAGGCCCACCTGCTTGAGATTGTTCGCGCAGCTCATCCGCCGGCCCGATTCGCGGGCCGCCTGCACGGCGGGCAGCAGCAGGCCTACGAGCGTGCCAATGATGGCGATCACGACCAGCAGTTCGACCAGCGTAAAACCGTGTAGGGGCCGGAAGGAGGGCGTAACCTCCTTCAAAGCGTGAAGTTGTTTTCGACCCCTGACACGGAGTTTACGACCATGAGAATGGATGTGACCGGCTTTGTTACTTTCATCGGCGTCGATCTGCACAAGTGCACCGTGACGCTGCGAGCGGTCCGCGCCGATGGCGAGCTGCTCGGTCAGCTCAAGTGCGACACGAAGTGCATCGACCGCATCGCGGAGTGGATCGAGGCTCTGCCCGGCCCGAAGTGGCTGGCCGTCGAGGCTTGTCCGTTCGTCGAGTGGTTCATCGACCGCTTCACGCCCTGCGTCGATCGCCTGGACATCGCCGACGCCACGGAGCTTGCCATGAGAAGGGGGAAGCGCCGAAAGAACGATCCCAACGACGCCCTCGACATCGCGCTGCGATTGGCTCGCGGCGAATGTCCCTTGGGCTACATCGCCGACCCGCAGCTGATGCAGCTGCGGAAGTTCGGCCGGCACTGGCGGCAGCTGAGCCGTTCCCTCGCCAAGGCCAAGCAGGGCATGAAGAGCATGCTCAACGCCGCCAACATCCGCGGCCCGCAGTTCGACGGCCCCCGGGCCCACCGCTGGTTCCTCACGTTCGGCGGCCTGCTGCAGCCCGCGCAGCGATTGGCCTTCGGCAACTACCTCGACCAGATCCTGCTCATTGAGCGACAGCGGGAGATCTTGAGACGCGAATTGCTCACCGCGGCCAGGTCGCCGCAGTTTGCGGCGACCGAGAAGCTCCTCAGAACGACGCCGGGCATCGGTCCGATCTGGGCGCTTGTCATCGCCTCGGAGATCGGGCCCTTCGACCGCTTCCCCAATGCCGACGCCCTCGAGTTCTGGGCCGGCATGACCGCCGACCTCAAGGAGTCGGCAGGGCGCACGCAGAGCGGCAACATCACCAAGGCCGGATCGGCCACCCTGCGCTGGGCACTCTGCCAGGCCGCCGTCACCCTCTGCCAGAGCGACGCCAAGCAGGAGGCGACCAGACAGCGGTTCATCGCCAGGATGCCGCGGGCCAAGGCCAACGTGGTCATGGGTCGCCGGCTCCTGCGCACGCTCTACGCGATGGTCCGCGACGGCAAGCCGTATCAGTGCGGCGAGCGGCGGGACAGAACCAAGGCGGCGAACAAGGCTAAGGCGAAGCGACGGGGCCGCGCCCTTCAGCCAGCCTGACCAAGGCATTCCATGAGAGATACGAGGAGACACGAACTGATCATGCGGCGGTAGCTTTTTGGTGCACCCACTCGTTGGGTGAACCACGTCGAGTCGGTGACCGCGATACGGCTTCATACGGCTCGGCTGACTATCCGCTGCGGGGCTAACGCCCCGCAGGCTCCACGGCCATGCCGGGAATGTCAGCCGATGACTGCGACAGCGTGAATTCGGCCCGACCGATGCGGACATGGTTTTATTCGGCCCGGAACAAGCGTGGCGGCATTGCGACCGCTGCGACCGGTGACCGCGAAGAGATGAATCCAACCGCCCCGCCGCCTCGCCGAGGATGCGGAGGACGGAACAAGCACCGAGCATGAGCAGCGACGTCACCTGTTGACCAACGGCCCCTACAGAGATGAA